>JBAZIT010000030.1:0-11610 GCA_041651675.1 Candidatus Omnitrophota bacterium
GGGCTCATAGCTCAGTTGGTTAGAGCGTTGCGTTGACATCGCAAAGGTCAGAGGTTCAAGTCCTCTTGGGCCCACCATTAGAAAAATGAAAGAGAAAATGAATTTAGAGATTTTAAGGCATTCCTGTTCGCATGTAATGGCCCAGGCCGTTCAAGAACTCTTCCCCGGGACTAAATTAGGGATTGGCCCGGCTATAGAAGACGGCTTCTATTATGATTTTGACACTTCGGCTGCGCTCAGTGCAGGTAAAAAAGAGGCGTTTACCGACGAGGATTTAGCCAGGATCGAAAAAAAGATGGCCGAAATCATCGCTGAAGATGAGCCGTTTATCCGGGAAGACTTGGAGAAAAAAGCGGCCTTAAGTTTGTTTAAGAAGCTGGATGAGCCCTATAAAGTAGAATTAATTAACGCCTTAGCCGGCGCCCAAATCTCAGTTTACCGCACCGGAAAGAAATTCGTGGATTTATGCCGCGGCCCGCATATTCAATCTACCGGCCAGATCAAAGCCTTTAAGCTGTTATCCGTAGCCGGAGCTTACTGGCATGGGATAGAAACCAACCCCATGCTCCAGAGAATTTATGGCACTTGTTTTGAAAGCCGGCAAGAGCTGGATGAGCACCTGAAGAACTTAGAAGAAGCAAGATTACGCGACCATCGAAAATTAGGCCCTAATTTAGAGCTCTTTGATATCTACCACGAAGAAGCTGGGGCAGGCCTGGTTTTTTATCATCCCAAAGGCGCC
Source organism: Candidatus Omnitrophota bacterium (assembly GCA_041651675.1). GTDB lineage: Bacteria > Omnitrophota > Gorgyraeia > Gygaellales > Profunditerraquicolaceae > UBA6233. The sequence continues at coordinate 743 of JBAZIT010000030.1, forward strand.
CTTTTACGCATGCTCATCGAGGATTATGAAAAGAAGGAGCATTTAAAGCGCGGGTATCAGATAGTAACTACCCCGCATATTATGCAGGCAGGGCTTTGGAAAACCAGCGGCCATTATGATTATTACAAGGAAAATATGTATACCCTGAATATCGATAAGCAGGAATACGTATTAAAGCCGATGAACTGCCCAGGCCACATTTTAATTTACAAATCTAAGACCAGGAGTTATAAGGATCTGCCTGTCCGCCTTTTTGAGTTAGGCACGGTCTACCGCCATGAAAAAGCCGGGGTCCTGCACGGTTTACTGCGTGTGCGCGGATTTACCCAGGATGATGCGCATATATTTTGCCTGCCGGAACAACTCAAAGCCGAGATTAAGGCAGTGATCGATTTTGTCTTTGATACGATGAAGACCTTCGGCTTCAATGACGTGAGCATCGAATTAAGCACCCGGCCGCAAAAATCTATAGGTTCGGATGAAGACTGGGAGAGGGCAACCCAGGCGCTGGAGGAGAGCTTAAAAGAAAAAGGGTTAGCTTATGATATCAACGAGGGCGACGGCGCTTTTTACGGCCCGAAGATCGATATTAAAATAAAAGACGCTTTGAAGAGAAAATGGCAGTGCGCGACAATTCAATGTGATTTTGCCCTGCCGAAAAGATTTAACCTGGCTTACATTGATAATGCCGGCAAGGAGCAGCAGCCGATAATGTTGCACCGGGTCTTATTGGGCAGCGTAGAGCGTTTTGTGGGGACCCTGATCGAACATTATAACGCGGACCTGCCCTTATGGCTGGCGCCGCTCCAGGCATTGGTTATCCCGATCAAAGATACGGTTATGGATTACGCTCAGAAAATCGTCCAGGCGCTTAAGGCCGAAGGCGTGCGCGTTGAAATAGACAGCCATAACGAAACTTTGGATAAAAAAATCCGGAATGCCGAGATGAATAAGGTTCCTTACTGCCTGGTCATCGGTGAACGCGAGGAAAAATCCGGCTCGGTCAGTGTCCGGCAAAAAGGCAAAGGCAACATCGGCGCGTTGAACATAGATGAATTTATCAAAAAAATTAAAGAGGAAGTAGAGAAGAAGGCCGTTTAATACAAGGAAAGGAAGGTGGTTGCGATAAAAAAATTTATCCGCATTAACGACAGGATTCGCGTTCCTCAGGTAAGAGTGGTTGGCCCGGACGGTAACCAGTTGGGGGTAATGGCGATACAGAGGGCCCTGGACTTGGCTAACCAGCATGAATTGGACTTAGTCGAGGTAGCGCCTTCGGCTAATCCTCCGGTCTGCCGGATCATTGATTACAGTAAATTTAAATACGACGAAGAAAAAAAGGAGCGCGAGGCCAAGAAACACCAGAAGCAGGGTAAATTAAAAGAGATCCGTTTAAAGCCTAATATCGATGAACATGACTTTGAGACCAAGCTAAAACAGGCGGCTACTTTCTTAAAGAAAAAAGATAAAGTTAAGATTAACCTGTTCTTCCGCGGGCGCCAGATGGAACATATAGATTTGGGGAGAAAGGTTGTCGATAAATTCATCCAGGATATACAGACCGACGGACAGGTAGAGAAACCGCCGATGATGGAAGGCAGGATCATGTCTTTTGTCATTGCGCCTAAATCCTAGAAAGGGAGATATGGGAAAATTAAAAACTAAAAAAGGGGTGGCCAAAAGGTTTAAGCTTACTAAAAAAGGAAAGATCAAATATTCCTGCGGCGGTAAGAGCCACCTTGCTTCCAGCAAGAAGGGCAAGAGGGTCAGGAAACTGCGTAAAAGGGATATTCTAAACAATAACAAAGAAACCAAGTATCTTAAACGGATGCTGCCTTACGGTTAGAAAAGGAGTGATTCATGGCGAAAATTAAACACAGCACAGCAACACGCAGAAGAAAAAAGAGGTTATTAAAAAAGACCAAAGGTTTTTTTGGCGATAGGTCCAAGCAGTTCCAGCAGGCGCGCCGTGCGCTGATGCACGCCTTAAAATATGCTTATCGGGACAGGCACAACAAAAAAAGAGAGATCCGCGCCCTATGGATCGCGCGTATTAATGCTGCCTGCCGCGCCGAGGGTATTACCTACAGCGTCTTTATGAACGGTCTTAAGAAAGCCAAGGTAGGCCTGGACCGCAAGGTCTTAGCTGATTTAGCGGTAAAAGACAATGCGGCTTTTAAAAAAATAATAGGATTAATCAAGAAATAGAGAGGCTAGGAGCGCTATTTTCATGGACATTAATGCGGTCAATGCCCAGATAGACGCGGATATCCGGGAGGTCAATTCTCCCGGAGCGCTGGAACAATTCCGCCTGAAATATTTAGGCCGGAAAGGCCTGGTCGCTGAGCTGACCAGCGCCATACCCGGGCTGCCTCAGGAAGAGCGCGCCAGGTTTGGCCGGGAAGCCAACGCCCTTAAGAGTAAACTCCTGGGCCTGATCGAAGAAAAACAAAAAGCAGTTTCCGGTTCCCCCGGGCAAGCCGCGCCTGCCGCTGGCGACCTGGGCTTACCGGGGATCAGCCAAAATCTGGGGCAGCTCCATCCTTTAACCCAGGTTACCGATGAGATCTGCACCATCTTCAGCCGCATGGGTTTTTCCGTTATGGAAGGCCCGGAGATTGAAAGCGAATACAATAATTTTACCGGCTTAAACATCCCCCTGGAGCATCCTTCCCGTGAAGCCTTCGATACTTTCTACTTGAAAGATTATGCCAAGATGCTTTTGCGCAGCCATACCTCTCCGGTGCAGGTGCGCCAGATGAAAGAGCAAAAACCGCCGCTAGCCATAGTTGTCCCCGGCCGCGTGTACCGCCCGGATGCTGTAGATGCCTCGCATTCATTTATGTTCCATCAGATAGAAGGCTTTATGGTCGATAAAGGCATAAAGTTTTCCGACCTGAAAGGGATCTTGGAGATGTTTGCCCGGGCCGTGTTCGGCAACGATATTAGAATGCGTTTCCGGCCGCACTTCTTCCCTTTCACCGAGCCGTCGGCCGAGGTCGACATATCCTGCATAATTTGCAAAGGTAAAGGTTGTTCGGTGTGCGGACGCAAGGGCTGGCTGGAGATCCTGGGTTCAGGCATGATCCATCCCAATGTATTTCAGCAGGTGGGTATTGATGCGCGTAGATATACCGGTTTTGCTTTTGGCCTGGGTGTCGAAAGGATCGCTATGCTTAAATATGGAATTAATGATATAAGGTTATTTTTCGAAAATGACCTTAGATTTTTGAGGCAGTTTTAAAATGAAAGTTACCTATAATTGGCTCAAAGAGTTTGTCGAAATCAAAATCCCGGCTAAGGAATTGGCGGATAAGTTGACTATGGCCGGATTAGAGGTCGTTTCTCTTGAAGAGAAGGATGGGGATTTTATCTTGGAGATCGAGATCACTTCCAACCGCCCGGATTGGTTAAGCGTTTTAGGTGTAGCTCGGGAAGTAGCGGCCATAACCAACTCCAAACTAAAAACTAAAATCCAGAAACCAAAAACTAAGACCGACAAAGCTAATCTCAAGATTGAGGTGGAAGATAAAAAAGACTGCCCTCTTTATACTGCCCGGATCATCAGGAACGTAAAAGTAGGGCCTTCTCCGGGGTGGTTGAGCAAAAGGCTGGAGTCAGTAGGTTGCCGTTCGGTCAATAATGTCGTGGACATTACTAATTACGTATTATTCGAACTGGGAGAACCTTTGCATGCTTTTGATCTGGATAAACTGAACCCGGAAAGAATAGTTGTGCGCCGGGCAAAAGCCGGGGAAAAAATAACCACCATAGACGGAGAAACCAGGGATTTGAATAGCGCTGTTTTGGTTATCGCGGATAAAGTAAAAGCAGCAGCTGTTGCCGGAGTGATGGGCGGTAAAGAGAGCGAGGTTGGCCCGGCTACCAGGAATATTTTATTAGAAGCTGCGGTGTTTGACCCGGTTGTTGTGCGGCGTTGCCGCCAGGAGCTGGGTTTACAAAGCGAATCCAGCTATCGTTTTGAGAGAGGCGTGGATCCGGGAATGGTTGAGCAAGCTTCTTTAAGGGCAGCGCAATTATGCGGCGAGTATTGCCTGGCGCAAGAGGCTTCTTTTAGTTCTTCCGGCTCAAGCAAAAGTAAGGCCAGAAGCGTTAAATTGAATACAGTGCAGGCCGCCGAGGTCTTAGGGATAGCTATAGCTGCTCCTAAAATAAAACAGATCCTCTCCAGGCTGGGGTTCAGGATCAAACAGAAAGCCAAAAATATTTTAGCTGTCCAGGTCCCCTCTTACAGGCAGGATGTGAAGTTAGAAGTAGATCTCATTGAAGAAGTAGCCCGTGTTTTCGGTTATGAGCGTATACCAGTGAGTTTGCCCGCGATCAAGCCGCAGGTAACCTTAAACACAAAAAGGGATTTAGCCTCTGGCATAAAGAAGATGCTCGTTGGCCTGGGTTTAAGCGAAGTGATCACCTATAGCCTGACAGACAAGGCTACTTTAAATAGCCTGGGGGTTGATTTTGGCGCTCAGCCGATAGCCATTATGAATCCCTTAAGCCAGGAACAGGAAGTTCTCCGGCCGACGCTTCTGGCTGGCTTGGGCCGCGCAGTCAGCCTGAATTTTAATCAAAAACAGGAATATGTCGCTATTTTTGAAATCGCCAATATTTTCCGGGCAGAAAATAAACCTAAAGAAGAACTTACTTTAGGTATTGCCTTAAGCGGGACAAAATCTTGCCTGTTTGAGCAGGGCCGGGTTAAAGATGAAGCAGGTTTTTTAAAATTAAAAGGAATAATCGATACAATCTTCGCCAGGCTTGGTATCAGCGGTTACAGATTGAATAATCAGGGCAGCACTGTGGAAATACGCATTCAAAACGAAAGGGCCGGGTTGATGTTGAGCCTTAGCCCCCAGGCCTTAAATAAATTCAACATCAAGAACAAAAACGTTTTTATGCTCGAACTTTCTTTGGATAAAGCCTTATCTTTTATCCGGCAGGATAAAAGATTCATTCCTCTTCCCAGGTTCCCCGGCATATCCCGGGATATAAGCTTTATTTTGAAGGAGGAGATCTCGGCCCAGGAAATACTGGTCCTGCTCAAGGAAAAAGGACAGCCGTTATTAAGCGAGGTTAGAATTACGGATTATTATAAAGGCAGCCAGATCCCTGACGGATACCGGGGCCTGACCTTGTCCTGTTTTTATAGTTCTAATGAGCGCACCTTGGCTGAAAACGAGATCCAGCCCACGCATGAATTGCTTTGTGCCGAACTTATCCGGCAATTCGGCGTTAAGTTAAGGTAGGCTTGATTTTCCTTAGGCATGTGTTATAATATTTATAGAAAGAAAAAGCTCTTTTAAATATCCCTGCAGTGCTCGTTGGAACTTTGATAATTGTTGAACCAACACTAATTTCAAGGGAGCCCGTTAGGGCACCCACCTGAAACCAAAACGGTTCAGACTATTCAGTCCAACGGCACTTATGCGGGGATTTTTTTTGCCGCAGAAAGCGGCACACCGAACTATCCGATAGGTTCGGGTGTAGGTTTATATTATGGACCTTTTTACCGAAGAGAAGAAAAAAGATTTGAAAAAACTGCCCCTGGCAGTGCGCATGCGCCCGAAAACACTGGATGAATTTGTCGGCCAGGGCCACATTTTAGGAAAAGGCAAGCTCCTGCGCCGGGCCATCGAAGCCGACCGTTTAAGTTCGGTGATTTTATTCGGCCCTCCGGGTATAGGCAAGACCTCTCTGGCCTGGTGTATCGCTAATCTCACCAAGGCCTATTATGTTGCGATCAATGCTACCACCTCCAATGTCGAGGAATTAAGGAAAGTGATTGCCGCGGCTAAGCAGAAAGAAGCCAATACCGGCAAAAAAACCATCCTTTTTATCGACGAGATCCACCGTTTCAATAAAGCCCAGCAGGATGTTTTATTACCCGACGTGGAAGACGGCAACCCGGTATTGATCGGCGCTACTGTCCACAACCCCTTTTTTTCGCTGGCCTCGCCTCTCTTGTCGCGCTCGCTCGTCTGTGAATTAAAATCCCTGAAAGAAAATGAAATTTTAGCTATTTTGCATTCTGCCCTCCAAGACAGCGAACGCGGATTAGGTAATCTAAAGGTTAACGCGGACAAAAAGGCCCTGGCCTTCCTGGCTAAAATTTGCGAGGGGGATGCTCGCCGGGCGTTGAATGCTTTAGAGGTTGGCGTTTTGACCACGCCGAAAACCAAAAGCGGCAGTATTGATTTTAACCTGGAAGCAGCCCAGGAATCCATTCAGAAAAAAGCAGTGGTTTACGATCAGGATGAAGATGCCCATTACGACACTGCCTCGGCTTTTATCAAGTCGATGCGCGGCTCAGATCCGGACGCGGCGCTTTACTGGATGGCCAAGATGCTCTATTCCGGGGAAGACCCCAGATTCGTTGCCCGCCGGGTTTGCATACTGGCAGCTGAAGACGTTGGCAATGCCGATCCGCTGGCCCTGGTTCTGGCGAACGCCGCTTTACAGATCTCCGAATTTGTAGGTATGCCGGAAGCCCGCATTCCCTTGGCCCAAGCAGTAATCTATGTTTCCTGCGCCCCTAAATCGAATGCCAGTTATTTAGCTATTGATAAGGCCCTGCAGGATATCGAAAGTAAAAAGGTCCAGGAAGTACCCGACCACCTTAAGGATGCCTCTTTGGACGCCGAGGCCTTAGGCCATGGACAGGGTTACAAATATGCCCATGATTACCCGGGGCATCATGTGCAGCAGAAATATACGCGTAAAAAAGTCCGCTATTATGAACCGACGAATATGGGTTATGAGGCGAAGATCAAAGAACGCCTGGAAAAACTGCGTAAAGAACAGGAAGGTTTAAAATGAGCCTGGCAATCACAATTGTGCTGGCGCTGGGGATCGCCATGGTAACTTACGCTGTTTATATTGTGTTTGTTCCCACAGGCTCGCGGAGTAAGCCTAAGAAGAAATCCGGAGCCGGGGATCCTATGGCCGAGTTTAAAGAGAAAAGGATTGTCCGGCTGGAAGAAGAAATTAAAACCCTGGAGGCCGCGGCGGAGAAGACAAGATCAGAATACGAAAAAGAGCAATTCCGGTTTCAGGAGGCCATTAGCAAGCGTGAACAGCTGGAACAGGAGTTAAAGCGCCGGGAAGATTGGGTGGCGACCTCCGAAGAGATGCTGAACAAGGCCAAAACGGAAAACACGGAACTGAAAAATAAATTTGTGTCTAAAGAGGAAGAGTTACAGAGGGAGTTCACCAAAAATGTCAATTCGGTAAGAGAGGTCAGAGAATTAAATGATAAGATCAGACTGCTGGAGAAAAACATTAAGGAGCAAGCCGAGCAAATAGAGATACAGAAACATAAAATCGAAAAATACCTTCAGGATATTAAAGGCCACGAAACCTCTATCGCGGAGTTCCGCAAGAAAGAAAAATTAAGCGAATGGGTGCCGAAAGCGGAATTTAACAAGTTAAATGAAGAGTATACGGAATTAGAGAATGAGTTGGACGCAAAAGATGTGAAATTGCAGAGTTTTGCCGAAGAGATTACGCATTTGAGAAAACAACTGGAAGAAAAGCCTAGAGAAGAGCCAAAGCCGCTGGAGAAACCGCTAGAAGCCCCTCAAGAAGAAGTTGTTGAAGCAAAACCCAAAGAAGAACTCATTGAGGATAAATCCCAGGCGCCTGCTCCGGAAGCAAAGACTGAACCAAAAGAAGGGCAGCCCGCAGTTGCAGAAAAGCCAGCTGCTGAAGAAGCACCTACTAAAGAAGAACCAGCTAAAGAGGAGCCTGTTTCTGAAGAGCCCAAGCCGGAAGAGAAAACCGGTAAAGAAGGGCCGCATCCTACCCCTAAATATTCTTTAGAGAAAACGCGCAATATCGGGATCATGGCTCATATCGACGCCGGCAAGACCACAACTACCGAAAGGATCATTTTTTATACCGGTAAGTCGCATAAGATCGGAGAGGTACACGAGGGCGCTGCGGTTATGGATTGGATGAAACAGGAGCAGGAGCGCGGGATCACTATTACTTCGGCAGCTACCACCTGTTTCTGGAAAGAGCACCGCATAAATATCATTGATACTCCCGGCCACATAGATTTTACGGTAGAAGTTGAGCGGTCATTGCGCGTCCTGGATGGAGCAGTAGCGGTTTTTTGCGCGGTCGGAGGGATCGAGCCGCAATCAGAGACAGTCTGGCATCAATCCAATAAATACAATGTTCCAAAAATAGGTTTTGTCAACAAGATGGACCGCACCGGAGCGGATTTTTTTGCGGTCTTAAAAGGTATTGATGAGGATTTAGGCGGCAATGCCGTTCCTATTGAAATACCTTTGGGGGCGGAAGAAAATTTTAAAGGCGTAATAGATTTAATTGAAATGAAGGCTTATTTCTATGATGATGACACGCAGGGTAAAGAGTATAGAATTGCAGAGATCCCCGCAGATTACCTGGAGCAGGCTAAAAAATACCGGCACATGATGGTAGAGAGGGCTGCCAGTTTTGAGGAGGCCTTGACGAAAAAATACCTTGAGCAGGGAGAAGCTGCGATCGAGGTTAAGGAATTGACCAGCGCTATCCGCAAGGGAACCGTAGCGAACAAGGCCGTGCCTTTATTGTGCGGAGCTTCTTTTAAGAATAAAGGGATTCAAAAGCTGCTGGATGCGGTAAATATGTATCTGCCCTCGCCTTTGGATGTAGCCGCGATCAAGGGCCATGATGTTGATGACAAGGACAAAGAGATTTTGCGTCATCCGGACATAAATGAACCGTTTACCGGCCTGGCTTTCAAGGTGCAGGCTGATCCACATATGGGTAAACTGGTTTATGTGCGGGTTTACTCCGGGTTCCTGTCAACAGGGACTTACGTTTTGAATTCCACCAAGAACAAAAGGGAAAGAGTGGCCCGCATAGTGCAGATGCACGCTAACCAAAGAGAGAATATTGAATATGCGTTTGCCGGGGATATTGTAGCAGTAGTCGGTTTAGGCGATACCATCACCGGAGATACGCTGTGCGACCAGGATCATCCTGTGCTTCTGGAAGCGATCAAATTTCCTACTCCGGTTGTTTCTTTGAGTATCGTACCCAAGAGCCGCGCGGATCAGGATAAGCTCGGCAAGGGCTTGGCTAAATTAACCGAAGAAGACCCGACTTTTCTGGTGAATACCGACGAGGAAACCAAAGAAGTGGTGCTTACGGGAATGGGAGAGCTGCATTTGGAGATTGTGGTGGACAGGTTAAAAACCGAATTCGGAGTGGAGGCAATTGTGGGCCAGCCCAAGGTTGCCTACCGGGAAACCATATTGGATAAATCCGAAGGCGAAGGAAAATATATCAAGCAATCCGGAGGGCGCGGCCAATACGGCCATGCTTTATTAAGATTGCTTCCGGCTGCCTCCGGCGAAGGATTTGAATTTATCGATAGTATAAAGGGAGGGGCGATCCCGCGTTCATTTATTCCGGCAGTGGAAAAAGGCGTAGTTGAAGCCATGCAAAACGGCGTGTATGTGGGCTTTCCCGTAGTGGATGTGAAGGTAGAATTATACGACGGTTCGTTCCACGAAGTAGATTCTTCAGAGCTAGCCTTTAAGATGGCCGGGATCTTTGGTTTTAAAGAGGCGTTTATGAAGGCTAAGCCGATCCTGCTTGAACCGTATATGTCTTTAGAAGTAGCTACGCCTGAAGAGTATGTCAATGCCTGCGTAGGCTACATCTGTTCGCGCCGCGGCAAGATCCTGAATATGGATGCTAAAGGCAAACAAAAACTTATTTCCGCCGAAGTTCCCCTCTCCGAGATGTTCGGTTATGCCACTGCCTTTCGTTCACTCTCTAGCGGCCGGGCCAACGCTACTATGGAATTTTCCAAATACCTCCAGGTCCCGCAAGAGATCACCCAGAAGCTTATCGAAGAAAAACAAAAGCGCAAAGAAGCCGAAAACAAATAATCCTGCCTTTTCCTGGTTCTGGAAGCGTTTTCACTAAACCCCTGCTTTAGCCTTGTAATTCCTTACCTATATAGCATACTTTATTTAATAAGGCCGATGAGCCAAAAATCACCGTAACAAGCTTAAAAATATGAAGAGAAAATTCCCCAAGATATTTTATTTCCTGGTCTGTTTTTTGCTTATCTTTGAGCAATCCGGTTTTGCCCAGGCTGCTGCTGAGCTGAATCTGGCAGGTCATTTTATTCGGCTGCATCAGGCTATTGCCACGGATAGATTCCGGCCGCTGCATTTACGCTATCTTTCCTATGACAGCTTAAATAATAATTTCAACCTGTTTCTGGATAAAGGTGATTTAAAGGGCGTAAACGAAGCAAGCCTTAGAGGCTCAGCCAAGGAATTATTACGCTACTTCTTCGTCGGTGTCTCGCTTCCGAACGATTCTTTTTGGGTAAACCTGAGGCCGGATTCTCCGGATAATATCATCGATACTTATTTAGCCCAGACAGACGTGGGCAAGATACTTTTAGAAGCTGACCTGCAGCTTAAAAAAGATACGGCAAATTTTACCTCCCCGCAAACCCCCGAAGGTAAAGCTTACTGGAGTAAGCTTTATCAAAAAGCCGGAGAGCTTTTTGGCTCCGATAACATAACCATTCCTACCCTGACCAGGCCTTGGATTGTACCGAATGAGATAATCATCCGGGAAGCAGCTGATAATGCCTATATTTACAAAGCCACCCTGAAAGTCATGTTGGAACAGGATTACCTGAAAGGCTCAAGCGTATATAATTTTACCGATGTAAGATTAAAACAGCTTAATGAATATTCCTCCCAGCTGATCAGGGAAACCATCATTCCTAAGTTAACTAAAGATGTAAATACTGCCAAAAGATACGCTCCTTTAAGGCAGGTTTACTATTCTTTAATACTCGCTCAGTGGTTTAA
>JBAZIT010000031.1:0-11610 GCA_041651675.1 Candidatus Omnitrophota bacterium
CCGGTCAAACTCATTGGATCGGGACGCGCCCGGGAGTACGAAAAAGACGGTTTTTCTCACTGTTGCGTAGAAGAAGTTGCAATGGTTAGGGATATGTATTACAATATCAAAGCGTACAGGCCGGAAAAGAAAGAAGAGATCCCGAAGATGTTTCGGGACATGGTTAAAAATGATCGACCCAGTTTTTTCTCGCTTTCGAGGTTTTAGATGGCAGAGCCCTACCAGATAATTTACGACTATGAAGACGTGCCAGTAATTAAGAAGTTCGCGCTAAGTAGCAAACGAATTCGCGGGCTTATGGGACCCTTCGGAAGTGGGAAGTCAAGTGGCTGTGTCATGGAAATTATCCGCCGCGCTCATGAACAGGCACCATCTGCTGATGGTATCCGTAGATCACGTTGGGCGGTAATACGCGCGAGTTATCCACAGCTAAAAGATACAACAATTCGCACAGTTATGGACTGGTTGCCCGTTTCCATCTTTGGCGAATACTCAGTTACAAATCATAATTATGTCATTACAAAGTTCCCCGGAGTTCACCTGGAATTGATGTTTCGCGCCCTTGACCGGCCTGAACAGGTAGCCAATCTTCTGTCGCTGGAATTAACCGGAGCGTGGGTGAACGAAGCGCGGGAAGTCCAATGGTCCATCATTGAAGCACTGGACGGTCGTATTGGCCGATACCCTGGTAAAAAAGACGGTGGTTGCACATGGTCAGGAATGATTCTGGATACCAACCCCCCAGACGAAAATAGCGAGTGGTACAAATTCTTTGAGGTCAAGCGGCCATCGACAGCAGCGATCTTCAAGCAGCCGTCCGGGTTGTCACCGCAGGCAGAGAACCTGAAAAACCTCATAAAAGGCTACTACACCAACCTCGCCATCGGGAAAAGCGATCAATACGTCCGTGTCTACATCGAAGGAAAATACGGATACACCCAGGAAGGCAAAGCAGTCATTGAACAGTACAACGACAATACCCACGTCGCGCTGTCTGTGATTCAGCCGATGGAAGACCGGCCGCTTATCTGCGGAATGGATTTCGGGTTATGTTATGATGATCAAACAGAGGTTCTTACTGAATCAGGGTGGAAATTATTTAAGGACGTTTCTGGAATTGACCGGATGGCTACGAAAGACTTTGGCACCAACGTCATTGAATACCAGAAACCGTCCAGAAAAATATCCATAGATTATTCTGGAGACATGTATCTCTATGAAAATCAAAACTTGAATTTTTGCGTGACACCAGATCACGTTATCCCATGCAGGAAGCGCACTGGGAGAAAAGAGTTGTGGACAGGAGATTATCGTTTAACGGCAGACTATTTATTTAATAATCCAGAAAAACATTACGCATTAGATTTGCTGGCTGAATGGAAAGGATGCTCTTTGGGAAAATTCGGACCATTAAAGTGGTCCGCTTCTGTGTTTGCTGAATTTATGGGGATATACCTCAGTGAAGGTAATTTTGATAAAAAACAAAACAGAATAACCATTGCTCAAAAGAAGCGCGATGGATATTTCCAAAGGATACTTAACGACACGGAGTTGTTATGGATACGAGGAGATCAATCGTGGAGAGTGACCAACAAGGAGTTAAACAACTATCTAAAGCAATTTGGATATTCTCACGATAAATACGTTCCCCTTGAAATAAAAAAAATGGGAAAAGCAGAAATATTGAAGTTTATTTATTCATACACAAGGGGAGATGGACACATACGGACTAACCTTAATGGATCGCTGGAACATACCGTATTTACTGTTTCAAAAACAATGGCAGACGATTTTCAAGAGTTAGCTATGAAAGTTGGGTGGTACGCTAAAATAAGAATTGTAAAACCACAAGATTCTATTATTTTTGAGAATGGAAAAGCGAGGACAATTCACAACGAAGGCGGGTATTGCATAACTTTTAAAAAGAAGGCAAAGCGATCTGAAATTAAAGGAAAGAATTTTTCTAAAACACGGTACAACGGCAAAGTGTATTGCCTGACAGTACCCAATGGAACTCTCTATGTACGTAGAAAATTAACGCCAAGCTGGAACGGTAATTGTCCAGCACTTGTTCTTGCTCAAATGACTCCTCGTGGTAAATTGTTGATCATAGATGAGTTTATTTCCGAAGGAATGGGACTTAAAAATTTCATGGAAAACTTAGTTATGCCACGACTTAGGGCAGAGTATTTTGGCATACCAATCCAAGGCGGGTATGGAGACCCAGCAGGAACTTCCAGGTCCCCAACGGATGAATCAACGTGCTACGAAGTGTTGCGTGGACTTGGTTTAAAGAATATTGTTCCTTGCCCAACAAACGCTCTTCTTCCAAGGATAGCGGCGGTGGAATCATTGCTCACCAAAATGATAGACGGGGAGCCAGCAATGATCATTTCTCCCAAATGCGTGATGATTCGCAAAGGGTTGAACGGAGGATACCATAGGCAAAGAATTCCAGGCACAACAAATGAGTTCTCTGATCAACCATTTAAGAATATTTATTCCCATATTCTTGATGGGTTACAGTACTTATGTTTTTATGTGGGAGACTCAAAAAGTAAAAACAAGCGGAATGATGATTTTTTAAAGAGAATCGGACAACAAAAGAAACACCGGCCTGCGTCATCGATTGCCGGAATGTAGGAGATAAAATGAAACTTGATTTATATTCTTACAGAAATTATCCGAAAGAAGGATGGGCAATAAACGGCAGAAACGTTCTTCCTCCAAGCGCATACATGGAAGAAATATATTGGCTGAATCACATACTTTCAATTTTTCCAAAATTGAAAACAATGGATATTTTTGCAAGTGGACGAGTTTTGACCGTTTATCAGATAAGAGAAATAGTGTTCAAACTTATACAATATTTCAACCAGAAAACTGGATTTAATAATTAACCAGGGGGAGGAAACCATGGAAGACGAACAGGAAGAAAAAGACCAAAAGCGAAAAGAACGACTCGATAAACTTGGCCCCACGCTCCGGGATAAATTTACCAAGAACGAAGCCAACCGGCGCCCAAAGGAAGTCGAATGGCTGGAAGACCTGCGGCAACTCAAGGGGATCTACGATGCCGATGTCAAGATCGAACCAAACAACAGCCACTATTACCCGAAGGTAACTCGCTCCAAGGTGAAGTCAGTTCTGTCACGCCTGAACGACATGCTCTTCCCGACGACCGACCGCAACTACACCATTGAACCCACTCCTGAGCCTGAAATAGCCCCGGAACTTGCCCAGATGCTCGGGCAGAAGCTCATTCAGCAGATGACCATGGAAGCACAGCAAAGCGTTCCTGAAGGCCAGCAACCGCCTCCTCTCGATCCTGAGGTAGTATCCAAACGAATGTCCGCCGCTATCAAGCACTATGCCACAACCGCCTCGGAAAAAATGCAGTCTGAGATTGACGACCAGCTTCTCGAAACCAAGTACGCTACTGAAGGGAAGAAAGTTCTGGAGTCAGGTCTTAATTTCGGAACTGGTATTATCCGCGGTCCGCACGTCAAAACTATCAAATCGAAAGAATGGCACTTTATAAACGGGGAGTTTGTTGCGAGAACGAAAGAGAAAAAATATCCCATCCTGAAAGCAACGCGGATATGGGACTGGTATCCCGACATGAGCGTGACCGATGCCGAAAAATCAGATGGGTATTTTATCCGACACGTCATGAGTAAACTGGAAATGCAGGAACTTGCCAAACGTTCGGACTTCGACGGAGAAGTGATCAAAGAATTTCTCAAAGACTTTCCCAAGGGAAATGCCGAAATGAAGGCATACGAGCAGGAGCTCCGCGATATCGACGCCGAAAATAAGAAGCAGACCGGGAGCGTCAGACAGACCAGCAATAGTTACGAAGTCCTTGAGTTCTGGGGATTACTGGAAGACGACGACGATAAAGCCTACGAAGGTGAAGCGTGGATACTCGGTAGCAAGGTTATCAAGGAAGACAAAAACAACATCGCTGACGGAAAGCGCCCGGACAGGCTGTTTTATTTGGAAAAGGATGAAACCAGCATTTTTGGTCAGGGACTTATCAGGATTATGAGAGGAAGCACGGCAGCGTATGCTGGAGCATCAAGGGCGGCGCTGGATAACGCATCGGTGGTTAGTGGGCCAATCGTGGAAATGAACATCTCGTTACTGATGACAGACCAAAGCATTGACAGTATTTATCCCCGGCAGATTCTTTACCGCGAGGGATACGGAGTAGATTCTCAGTATCCGGCGCTCAGAGGACTTGAATTCAATTCCCATATCACCGAACTGCTTATGCTGCGGGACAAGATCAAAGAAACCCTGGACGAAGAAACCTGTCTTCCGGCATGGATTACAGGTGAACCGCCGCGCAATACCAATGAAACCGTTGGTGGCGCATCAATCAAAGTCGGCAATGTCCTGATCGCGCTGAAGGATATCGTCAGCAACTTTGATGCCTTTACGTCCGAAGTCATGGGAGCTATGTACGCATGGAACATGGAATACAATCCTCGCAACGACATCAAGGGAGACTTTCTGGTTAAGGCCCAAGGGTCAAGCAGCCTGATCACCAAAGAGGTTCGTATGCAGGCGTTAAACCTACTGGCTCAGACTTTAACACCTGAAGACTGGTGTTATATTCCCCGCTACGCATTCCTCAAGGAACGCTGGAAATCACACGATATGCCAATGAGCATGTTGCGGACCGAAGAAGAAGCGGCACCGTATCTTGCCCAACTGAACGATCCTGAAATGAAAAAGCTGGCCATGGCGAAAGAAACAGCTGAAATTGAGTACAAGAAGGCCATGACCCTGAAGGCGACGGCTCAGGCGAAAGACAAGAACGTAGAAGCTAACGCAAAGGGACCGGCGGCGGAAGCGGCCAACGCACTGACAGCGGCGAAGACCTTTAACCAACACGCCGCCTCAGCTTCAGCAATTCACAAAACTGGAGCAGATGTCGATCTCATGAAGGCCAAGGAATTTAAGGAAAACGTCGATTCAGCATCCATGATCCACGATGCGAGCAAGCCTGAACCGGTAAAAGAAGCTGGAGGATATAGTGGAAAAAAGTAATAAATCTAAACTGATAGAACTTATTCAGGAAAATCGTGACTCGGAACTGGTCAGGTTGTTTATCTCTTTGGTGGATGTTCTGATCGAAGAGAACCGCCTGAAGAACGATACGGCCCGTCCGGAAGAGATTCCGATGAACCAGGGTGCAATTCAACAACTTAAAGCATTGCGTGATATTTTTCAAAAAAGACCCGTAATGACTAAAAATTGAGGGAGGTAGTTATGGCAGAACAAATTGATGGAGCGGAAAGAATACACGGATCGACCCATTGGGGTACTCATGACGAAATTGAGTACGTCAGGAAAATAGGTGAGAATTTTCCTAAAAATCACATTGGAACAAAATTCACAAAGAAACAGTTGGTTCAAAAATATCTCACAGCGATGCAAAAAAAAGTAAACTGGGGGAACATTAACAAGAAAGAAGTGCTTTATTACGCAACTGAATTGCTAAATACCCTGTAAATTCCATTTAGGGTATTGACTTTGATTTAAAGAGCGTGGTATTTTTTACCTGAAATTATGGTAGAAGTACCACGTTTTTTATTGTCGAGCCCATAACTGGCTCGTGGATTGAAACAATTAACCATAGACGAGGGTAATATGGCAAAGAAAGAAGACGAAGCAGTACCAAACGATCTTTCAAGTATGTCTGCTGAAGACGAAAAGACGTTTGATGAGGCTTTTGCAGAAGAGCCAAAGAAGTCGGAATCAGAAAAGGCACCAAAGCCAAAAGATGAACCAGTGGAAAAGGTTGTTGAAAAGCAACCGAAGGAAGCTGAGGAATCCGGCAAACCGGCGCCGAAGGAAGAATCCGAGGACAAAGGTGATCCAAAACCGGAAGACTTTGAGCAGAAGTGGAAAACACTTCAGGGCGAGTTCAAAAAAGTAAAAGAAGAAAACGAAACCCTGAAACCACAACTCGAAGAGATGCAGTCCAAGATTGCCGAAATCGACAAACTCCAGGACGGCACTAAAAAAGGTGAAGCAAAAGCGGAAAAGAAAAAAGAAGACCTGGCAGAACTTCTTTTAAAACTTTACGACGACCTAACGCCCGAAGAAAAAGCGGAGTTGTCAACCTACGACGAGGAGTTTGATGTAGTCTCGAAATCGGAAGCCAAGAAAAGAGCGATATTCGCCAAGAAGATGGGATCGTACATCGATCAAGCCATTGAAGGCAGCAATAAAGCTCTTTTGACACAACTGGCTCCCTTCCTCATGGCCAGCGAAAAGACCACCGAGGAATCACATTTCAAGGCTATCAAATCAGCGCACGAAGACTTTGAGAAGTATCGGGATGACGGGTCGCTTAAAACATGGATCGAAGAACAGCCGGCGTATCTCCGGAAGGAATTTCAGAGAGTTTACAACGAAGGCGAGTCCGACGAAGTAATAGACCTCTTCTCCCGGTTTAAAAAAGATAACAACATCGGAACGACCGATAAAGACGACGAAAAGAAAAAAGTTGAGCAGGATGAAAAAAAGAAGAAACTCGACAAAATGGAAGTCGTTGATACCGGGAAGAGAGCTATCGGATCCACTGGCGTCGGGAAAGCAACTGATTACGATTCAGCATTTGACGAAGCCATAAAAGCATCATCCAGATAGCATCGTTCCGTAAATGAAACATAGGAGGAAATGAAATGGGAGTTAATGTTTATGGAGATGTGTCCCCTAGGACGGCTGCGTAAATAGCTTGCGCAGGGTAAATTTCACGAAATGCTGGAAAACCCTAAAGACCTTTTCACTGCCTAAGTGTGAAAGAGAAAGGTATAAATCATGAAAGAGAAAATGGGCAATCAGCAGGTTACAGATTTTGAGTTAGGATGGTTGGCTGGAATTTTGGATGGAGAAGGTAATATTTCAATGAGGACAAGTAAATTCAAAGGGGACACGCATTATAGTGTTGGTGTTGGATTCACAAACACTTCAGAAGAACTTTTGAAAAAAGTTGATTCTATTTGCTCCCGGCTTGGAGCCAATTTACATTGGCAGAAGAAAGCAAGACCTCAGAGATGCCTTCAAGGATGGGATTTAACCACAAGGAAAATATCCTATTGCCAAAGAATTTTAGAACCGCTATTACCACTCCTGACCAGTAAACGCGAAAAGGCAGAACTTGCCCTATCTTTTTGTAAACGAAGACTAGGTTTCGCTTTTCAATGTAGGGATAATAATTGGGATATCGCAAAATTATTTCCTTACAACGAAGAAGACTTATGGTACTTCGAAGAATTTAGAAAAAGACGGCGCGGATTTGTAACCCCAACGACTATCCCGCAAGGGAGTAGGGTTCAAGAGAATCCGAAGTGTGAAACGCATGAAGTTTGTGCGGTGATATAGTCTGACCTCATGTGAAAGCATGAGAGACATAACGGAATCGGTTATGTCGTAACATAAGTGACGCAGCAGTAGAATTATTGAAGCGCGGCATGCCCTATATGCTGATTGAAAAATTTGGGCAGAGTCGCCCGTTGCCCGGCAACAAGAGTACCACAATCAAATTCAGACGGTACGAACATCTTCCGCTGACGCTTACGCCGTTGGTAGAAGGGGTGACTCCGCCTTCACAGAAACTCACTTACACCGATGTGACGGCCACCTTGGAACAGCTTGGAAACGTCGTCGGTATTTCCGATGTCATCGCTGACACTCACGAAGATCCGGTCTTCCAGGAAGCACAGACGGTCATCGGTGAGCAGGCCGCAAAGACCATCGAAACTTACCGTTTCAATCACCTGAAGGCAGGAAGTAACGTGTTCTATGCCGGCAGTGTGGCAGGCAGAACGTCCGTTGTGACCGCGCCTACCCGCGCCGATCAGCGCAAGATTGTTCGCGCTCTGGAACGACAGGAAGCTGGTCATATTACCTCCATCGTTCGCAGCACACCCGCCTTCAATCAGGAATCCGTACTTCCGTGCTTCGTGGCACTTTGCCATGTCGATCTGAAGTCCGATATCCGCGGCATGACCGGTTTCATTGATGCCAAAGATTACGGTTCAGTTTCTCCGTGGGAGTCAGAAATCGGCGCCGTTGAAGATGTGCGTTATCTGCACAGCACGATCTTTGCCCCTTATGCTGATGGCGGCGGAGCCAAGGGAACCTTGATTTCCACTTCCGGAACGTCGGCTGATGTTTACCCGATCATGTATATCGCCAAGGACAGTTACGGCCTGGTCGCCCTGAAGGGTAAGTACGCAATTACGCCGATGGTCATCAATCCGGTCCCTTCCAAATCCGATCCTCTGGGTCAGCGCGGTACGGTATCGTGGAAGACCATGCAGACGGCGGTAATTTTAAATGACGCATGGTTTGTGATTTACGAGGCAGGCTGCACGAATTAATTAACAATTTAAAGTAATTAGGAGGAAATCATGACCGATCTTAACGATGCTAAAAGAGCATTTAACTCTTCATATTCGCAGACCAGTTTTCCGAAGCAGGCACAGCGGTCTGTTTTTGAGGCTTTCCCGGAAGAGGCAACTCGTCGGGCGCTGGCCGGAATCAATAACAGGGTTCTGGGTAAAACTGACGGAACTTTCGTAACCGGTGTATTACAGGCCGGAACAGCCGGTACTCCCGGTCTTGCCATCAATAACGCACTCAGTTACATTATTGACGGCCAACTGTATGCCGGAACAGCAAGTACCAATATTCCCATTCCAAAGGATTTGGGTACACAGGGAACGGCATCATGGTGCAAATACCTGCTATCTCTCGGAACTGCCGGTACCTATACCATTACCAAGGGAAACGAGGCGACTTCCGGTTCGGCAGGGGCTTATCTTCCCGATCTTCCGGACGAGAACTGCGCTATCGGGTATATGGTTATCAAGACGGCTGCAGTGGCATATACCGCTGGTTATACCGATCCTGCTGCAAATTCCAGTACGGTTGGGTATTACAACCTGATGAATATGCCGATCACCGAGCATTAAAATTAACAAAATGAGGGAGCTATTATGAAAGAAAGCGTAATGGATGTTAAAGTAACCGGTGCCGGAGTGCAGGAGTCAAAACCTGTTTCGGAAAAAGAAAATGTCGAAAAGGTAGAAAAGGTTGATTTGGGACCGACGTTTGACCCAAACATCTTTACTCACCCAGGCGGACACCCGAAGCAATGGGTGATCATCCGGGACACCGGTCAGCCGCACGAAAAGAAGCAACCGTTCGTTTCACTGAACGGTTATGCGTACCAGTTTCAGAAGAACGTGCCGATTCAGTTACCGACTCCTGTTTTAAACATGATGAGGAACTGCGTTTACACGAAAACCGAAAGGGATGAAGATACTGGCGAAGAGTCTACCCGCAACATCCCGCGCTTTTCCATAGAGGCTTTACCGAATGCTCCTAACGGAACTAATTAGCGTTCTGCGCAATCAGTACCTTGACGACGTTGCAGAGCCATATCTTTGGAGTGACCCAGAACTTGTTTCGTACATCTCGCAGGCCCAGAATGAAGCCTGCGAGAGAGCGAACCTGATCATTGACGAGTCAACTCCATCGGTATGCCAATTCCCTATTGAAGTGGGAGTTATCGGTTATTCCTTAAGCGAGAAGGTTTTACTTGTTAAACGGTGTTCTTTTGGCACCTCTATCGAGGAGGCCTATCCCTTAGAACAGCAAACCAGAAGCAGATTAGATCAAACTCGTCCCGGTTGGCGTAATGGTACGAGTAACCCATATGCCTATATCTGCGAAGATAACGGGGAAATTACGATTGTTCCTCCCACAGGCGGGACAACGGGAACTTCTGGTACAGCCGCAACTTCCGGAACGACTGGTACGGCGTTTCTTCAGGTGTCACGATATCCAATAAACGATCTTTCATTAAACTCCACTGCAGGATCAGGTACGGCCGGCTTAGGAGTTACCTATCCTGAAATACCGTCCCAGTATCATCTCAAGATGTTATCCTGGGCGGTCCATCTGGCGTTTTTAAAGAACGATTCAGAAACATTTAACCTACAGAAGGCCCAGACCTACGAGAATATGTTTGACCGTGACTTTGGCCGACCGCTTTCTGCTAAAACGAAACAGTTTTTAAGAAGTAATAATCTGAACAATGCCCGAATGAGACCGCGGGCTTTTGCTTCGTAAATTTGGAGGAAATAATATGGCAATTAATGCTGTGAAGAAATTATTGGAAGACCTGGCCAGCGGAGTTCTTGTTCCAGCTAGCGCGACTGCTGCGGCTACGGCCACTTATGCGACTACGGCAGGACACGCCGGGACTGCTTATTTTGCAACAACGGCTGGTACTACAGGAGTAACCAGTGGTACGTCTGGGACGTCGGGGACAGGAATAACTTCGGGTACGTCTGGGACAACCGGTACATCAGGTACGTCTGGCACGACTGGCACAGGCGGTACAAGTGGGACAAGCGGAACGGGAGCTTAATTTTAACAATAACTGAAAGGTGGCGGGGGTGAAAATCCCTCGCCTTATTTAACTATGATATTATCATCATTATATTTCTGAGGTCGATATGCTGACAGAAGAAAAAATTGTCCGCGGTGATTCTTACGCTTGGACTCTTACTTTCGATAAAGACGACGTTGTAGTAAATATCACTGGATGGACGGTTTTTTTCACATTGAAAAAAAATTGGCAACTTCCAGACTCAGAAGCATCTCTTCAAAAAATAATCACATCACACACAGATCCAGTCAACGGTCAGACCGTTCTTACGTTATTACCGACGGACACCATTAATCTTGATGTTGGCAAGTATGATTATGACATTAAGGTTTTGGCGTACACCGGAACGGCAGGAACTGCGGGAACCATTAACGAGGTTTATACCGTGACGCGCGGTAAGTTTACCATAGAATACAATGTTAGAACTGGTACGGCAGGTACTTCAGGAACGTAAAGATGGCTGAAATAAAAGTCAACATCAACAAGGGATCGGACGTAAAAGTTTCTCTTTCGCAGGAGCAACCGATTCATGTTGGTATTATTAAAGGCCAGGACATCCATGTTGGAATCATAAAAGATCAAGATATTAATGTCGGTATCGTTAAGGGACAAGATATTCATGTGACGATTACTGGCGGTGCTGCGGGTTCTGCCGGGAAAGATGGCACATATTTTGGTTCGTCAGGCACATCCGGCGTAGACGGCAGTTCTGGGACAAACGGCCGAGATGGATTCCCCGGCCCCCCCGGAACTTCGGGTTCTTCGGGGGACAGTGGTACATCTGGGACAAGTGGTAGTTCAGGAGTATCAGGAAGCAGTGGGGAGAGTGGTACTTCAGGGACTTCGGGAGATTCTGGGAGCAGTGGTACCTCTGGGTCATCCGGTTCTTCAGGGACAACGGGAACCAGTGGATCATCAGGCGCAGGAGGAACGTCAGGAACGAGCGGTACCTCAGGAACATCCGGCAGCAGTGGGGACTCTGGAACAAGCGGCACGAGTGGTTCATCTGGTTCATCAGGAGTAGCCGGGTCATCTGGTAGTTCAGGAACAACAGGATCTAATGGAACTTCTGGTAGTAGCGGAACATCTGGCAATAAAGGAGCCCTTGGAGACTCAGGTTCTTCCGGAAC
>JBAZIT010000032.1:0-11454 GCA_041651675.1 Candidatus Omnitrophota bacterium
AGGAAGTGCCGGTTTGGATAGCGGATTATGTGCTGATGGAGTATGGAACCGGAGCGATCATGGCTGTGCCCACCCATGACCAGCGCGATTTTCTTTTTGCTAAAGAGCATGGTTTACCCATGCGGATTGTTATTCAGAATCCCGCAGATGCACAAGTTAGTGCTGAGGGGCTTAATGAAGCGTACGAAGGAGAGGGTCTTCAAGTCAATTCCGGAGAATTTAATGGTTTGCCGAATATAGAAGCTAAAACCAAGATCGCCGAATGGATGGAGAAAAAAGGGATCGGTAAAATCCAGACGCACTGGCGCTTACGCGACTGGCTTATCTCACGGCAGCGTTATTGGGGCACGCCTATTCCGATCATCTATTGTCCTAAATGCGGGATCGTCCCTGTGCCGTATAAGGATCTACCTGTAGAGTTGCCCAAAGATGCTCCTTTTACCGGTGAGGGCGGCAGCCCGTTAGGGAAAGTCAGGAAATTCGTGGAAGTAAAATGCCCTCGGTGTAAGAGTCCGGCTCGCCGGGAAACTGATACTATGGCTACCTTTTATGATTCCTCCTGGTATTTCCTGAGATTCTGTTCGCCTAAATTTAAAGATGGCCCGTTTGAGCAAAATGAAGCTGCGTATTGGATGAGGGTGGACCAGTATATCGGTGGGATTGAGCATGCGATCCTGCATCTTTTGTATTCGCGTTTCTTTACCAAATTCTTTAAAGACCTTGGAATGATCGATTTTGATGAACCGTTCAAGCGCTTGCTTACTCAGGGTATGGTCTTAAAAGAGGGCGAGGTTATGTCTAAATCCCGGGGGAATATAGTTGACCCCGACATTATGATTGGAAAATACGGCGCAGATACCTTACGGCTCTTTATTTTATTTGCCGCTCCTCCTGAGACCGAACTGGAGTGGGATGACCGGGGCTTGGAAGGGGCGCATAAATTTTTAAACCGTGTCTGGCGTATCCAGGACAACCTGAAAGAAAAAGCCGATCCGTCTTTAACCCGGGTTTTGCATAAAACCATTCAAAAGGTCAGCGCGGATTACCGGGAGTTCAAGTTTAATACTGCCATTGCCAGCCTGATGGAGCTGACTAATGCGATTTATCAAACCGGCGCGGATAAAGAAACTTTTTCGCGGTTGATTATTATGCTCAGCCCGATCGCCCCGCATTTTGCTGAAGAGCTCTGGAAAACATTGGGGAATAAAGAAAGCATTTTTGAGTCCAGCTGGCCGGAAGTTGACCCCAGGATGCTGGTTGAAGATAAGGTGACTATTGTAATCCAGGTGAATGGCAAAGTGCGTTCAAAGATCGCAGTAGCCGCGGATATTGCAGAAGCCAGGCTCAAAGAAATTGTTTTAGCTGATAAAGGGCTGATTCCCTGGATCCAGGGCAAACCCGTCAAAAAATTCATTATCGTCCCCCAGAAACTCGTCAATATCGTCGTCTAAGCTTAGCGTCTGTCTTGCCCTGTTCGAAGCCAATCCAGCCTCTAAAGATAATCCCATTTCTATTTCTGTTGTAAATCATATTAGCCGTGTTAAAATACAATAAAATGAACCAAAGCAAGAAGGCCTTTACCCTTATCGAACTTATCATTGTCGTAGTCATCATCGGTATTCTCGCCCTTATTGCTATCCCAAAATACTTTGCCAATGTAGCCAAAGCCCGGAAAAACCAAGTCTATGCTAATCTGGCTACTATAAACCAGGCAGCGATGGCTTATTACACAGTCTACGGCATATGGCCTGCAGCTTATACTTATCCCATTACCGTAATCCTTGACGGAGATACTGTGTGTAATGTAACCAACCCTGATCCAAGTGTTACCTCTTGGTGGTATGATCATACGGCAGCATATGACGCCTGCATATCTAGAGGAGGCTATGGATCTGCCGCTTGGAAACAGCCTGGAAGTACCTGTTATTATGCGCTTTGTGCGAATGGGTACACTTACCAAACCTGTACGCCGTAAATAAAAACAATATCCTGCTTCTTGATTCCCGTTTTTACATAATATCCCCGATAAAACCTGGTTAGATTCTATCCCTTGCCGCGTCTATTAAGCTGGGAGGTGGCAGGATGCTTAATTTTACTCAGGAAGAGCGTAAGGTAATACTATTTTTAGTAGCGATCGCCCTGGTGGGGGTGGGAGGAAATTTTTTGATTAAGCAGTTTTCAACAGTTAAAAGTATTGGCTGCCTTAGCCAGGATCTCGCTAAGATCGATCTGAACAGCGCGGATAAAAAACTGCTAATGGGAATATCCGGTATCGGTGAAAAATTAGCCGGCCGGATCATTGAATACCGTCAGGCGCGCGCAGGCTTCAGTAATGTAGATGAACTAAAAGAGATTAAAGGCATTACTGATTCTAAGTTCGCCAGGATAAAAGAATACCTGATTGCTAAATGAAGCTCAATTTAGCCGGGTTCTTGCTTTACCTCTGCGCCGGGATCGTTTTTACGTATTTTATCCGGATATCTTTTTGGTTGTTTTATTTTCTCGCGTTTACCTTACTGCTTGCCAGTATTTTCTCCATCAACAGGGATTTTATATTTAAGATATTATTTGCGTGTTTAGTTTTTACGCTCGGCTGCCTGCTCTTAAAGAATAGTTATATCCTTCCTCAACACCATATCTCTAAATTTATCTTTTATAAAAACAATACCGTCTATACAGTCAAAGGTTTTATCAATAGCCAGCCTCACTCTAAGGATGGCAAGGTTACCTTTATGTTTACTACGCAGGAGCTGCAGTTTAACGATGGCAATTATAAATGTTCGGGGAATATCTTTGTTCGACTGCAAGACGCCGGAGATTTCTCTTACGGGGAGGCGTTGGTCTTGAGGGGAAGCATACACCGGCCGTTTAAGCTCTATAATAAGAATATATCCGCTATTATGCGCGTAAATATGCCTGGCGCCACTGTAAGGTTAATGAAGGATTATAGCCAGCCAGCGCGAAAGCTTGCTTATTACCTTAAGGCCCGTATAGAAAAAATAATTTACCAAAAACTTTCTCCTCTAACGGCAGGCATTCTCGACGCTATGGTTTTAGGCGAGAAGAGGGACATCCCAGCGCAGGTTTACGATGCCATGGTCAAGAGCGGTACCGTGCATATACTGGTAGTCAGCGGTTTTAATGTCGGGATAGTCGCCTTTATGATCACGCTGCTGCTTAAGGTCCTTCGGCTGCCTAAAACCCCGCGGTACATAATAACAATGCCTTGTTTAATAATCTATTGTTTAGCTACCGGCGCTTCGCCTCCGGTTGTACGGGCAACGATTATGGCCATATTCTTTTTAGTCGGATTCCTGGCCAAAAGAGAACCGGATATGCGCAATTCCCTTGCCCTAGCTGCTTTATCCATTGTCTTAATTAATCCACGGGAGCTTTTCTCCATTAGCTTCCAACTCTCCTTTGCCAGCGTGGCAGCGATAATCTTTCTTTATCCTAAACTCAAGGCCTTCTTTAAGGTAGAAGCTCTAAAAGTAAGGTTCTTGAGATTCATCGTGGAAGGCTGCCTGGTTTCCTTGTCTGCCTGGCTGGGAACCCTCGGGTTTATTCTCTACTACTTCAAGGTTGTTTCTCCAGTTACTGTGCTCGCGAATATCTGTATTGTGCCTTTGGCTACCTTAATTACGCTCTCCGGGTTCAGCCTGGTTGTCATTACTCTGGTTTTTCCGGCCTTGGCCGGGCCTTTTGCCTGGGCTAATGAGTTTTTCGTGGCTTTACTGCTCAAAGCCAATAACCTTCTCCTCCGGATACCGTACGCCTATCTGTATTTGTAACCTATCTCTCCGGTCTGGATTGTTACCTATCTTGCCAGTTTATACCCTCCTTTTTAAAACCCCTTGACAATTCTGGAGGGGGGAATAAACTAAATGTTAATGAGCGCGCCTTTTAAAAAAAGTCTATCCCAAAAAGAACATGGTTTTACTTTAATTGAGCTGATCATTGTTGTAGTCATTATCGGTATCCTCGCTCTGGTCGCCATACCCCGTTATTTTGCCAATGTAGGCAAGGCCCAAAAATCACAGGTATATGCCAATCTGGATGCTATAAGACGAGCACAACTGGCTTATTATGCAACTTACGGCGTTTACGCTAGCGATTTCCCTGTTGTAGCGGCTATCGATGGGGACACTATTGTAAATATGACTAATTGCTCTAGTACGGCCTGGAAGTATGACGTGGATACTGGAGCATGCCCAACAGGAGGAGGTAGGGTCACGGCCGCCTACAAGTTACCTGGTTCTACTTGTTTCTATGCTCTTTGTACAGATGGCTATACTTACCAATCCTGCACACCGTAAAATGTAAAACTGCAAAATTGGGTCAGAATTATTTTAAACCTATCCAGCCAGGATATATCTCTACCTTTAAATCAATCCAAACAACACGCTAGGTATACATAAATGTCACTGGCGAGTTTATCCGCGAATGGAGATTTTAGCCAAAGCAGCTTGAGTATTTTTGGGTATCCCGATGCCAAGCAAAGCTTGGCAATATCGGGATGGCGATGCTGTCCGAGCTCCGAGGCAGAGACCGAGGAGCGAGTTCAGCAGCCACCGAAAATACGCAAGACCTTTGGCGGCCCGCAGGGCAAAATCGACCTGAGCGGAAAACTAGACAGTGACATTAATGACCCTGAATATGTTTGACAAATTGTGACCCTTATGATAAAGTTGTAATATTATGCGGCGGATAATTTTAAGTTTCTGCATTATTTTTGCTTTAGCAGTCACTCCTGCTTATCCCTTCTGGATCTGGACGCCTAAAAGCGGCAAGTGGGTCAACCCCAAGAACGTGGCCAAGGATAGCCCTAAGGAGCAGTTTGACTATGCTAAGGGCTTCTATGATGAAAAAAAATACCCGGAGGCCATCCGTGAGTTCAGGAAGCTGCTTAAGGCTTACCCTAAGTCATTTGAAGCCTCGGAATCCCAGTATTACCTGGGTGTAATCGAGGAAAAACTGGACAATCTTTACGAGGCCTACCTGGCCTACCAGAAGGTCATTGATAAGTATCCTTTTTCCGAGCGGATCAAAGAGATCATTGAAAAAGAATATAATATTGCCGAAAAATTCATCGGCGGATATAAGCGTAAAGCCCTGGGAGTGACCCTGCCGGTTGAAAATCCGGCGATAGAGATACTGGCCAAGGTTGTGGAGAATTCAACCTATGGCCCCTTAGCGCCTAAGGCGGAATACAAATTAGGGTTACTTTTAAAAGGCCTGCAGCGTTATTATGAGGCCGAGGATGCTTTTAATAAGGTGATCAGCAATTATCCGGACAGCGAGTGGGTTGAGCCGGCTAAATTCCAGGTAGCCTCCTGCCGCGCGGCAGTATCGCGCGGGCCGGATTATGACCAGGGCGCGATGCAGGATGCCAAGCAAAAATTTGAGGAATTCGTTAAAGAGCATCCGGATGCCGTATTGTCCAGGGAAGCCGAAGACAATATCGGTAAACTGAAAGAAAAGGAAGCTGCGGCCAGCTATAATATCGCGGTATTCTATGAAAAGCAGAAAGCTTACCCGGCCGCCAGGATTTATTACGAAAATGTAATGATAAATTATTCTGATAGCCCCTGGGCAGCCAAAGCGCTTGAGCGTTTACAGTTAATGGAGAAGAAAAAATGAAAAAAAGGCATTTCCGGTTGCTCACCCTGTGCGGCATATACTTGCTGCTGCCTGCTTTCTTCCTGTCCGGCTGCGGTTATACTACCCGTTCCATGGTCACCAACAAATACCGGACGATCTACGTCGCTCCTTTTGTAAACAAGGTAAATATTACCAGTGAAGTTGACTCCGGCAGCAAATACAGGATATACCGGCCGATGATCGAAAGCGACATTACCGACTATGTGAGTAATAGGTATCTTTTCGACGGGAACCTGCGGCCAGGGGAAGAAAAATCGGCTGACCTTATTTTAAAAGGCGAGGTGGTGGAGTTCCGTAAAGACCCTTTACGTTACGATAACAGCGACAATGTCAGCGAATACCGCATTAACCTGGTGGTAAATATCAGCCTGTGGGACAGGCAGGAAAACAAGCTGCTTTGGCAGGAAAACAATTTTACCGGAGATACTACCTATTTTGCTACAGGCGCCCAGTCAAAAACCGAAGATGCGGCGGTAACCGATGCTTTGAATGACCTTAGCCGCCGGATTGTTGAGCGCACAGTTGAGCAATGGTAAATAAAGATGCTTTATTTGTTTATCGGCCAGGACTCCAATCCCCAGGGCGCCCCGCTTAGCTCCAAAGATACCCGGTTAAAACAGATCCGCGAAGAATTCCTTCCTAAAAGCGTAGAGCATTTTAACTTAGATACTCTATACGCAGAGTCATTAAAACTTAAAGAGCTTCAGGAAAAACTTTTAGCCCTTCCGGTAAAGTCTCCCAAAAGGATCGTGATCATCAAGAACGCCCAGAAGTTGAGCTCCGATGTAGACGATTTTATCCAACGCTGGGCAAAGCAGGCCTCTAAAGATATACTCCTGCTTTTAGATATGGAAGAGCAGGGCAGAAAAGAGGCTTTTTTAAGGGATATTTATAAAAATTCCAAAGTCTTTCGTTTCCAAGAAATTCTGGCGCTGAATACCTTTAACCTTAGCCGCAGCATAGAGCAGCGCAATGCCTCCGGCGCGCTTACGGTATTAACGCAGCTTTTGAAAGACGGGGAAAAACCGGAGAGGATCCTGGGAGGGTTAAGATACGCGGCGGAGAACAGCCGCAGGAGCGTTCCGGAAACCAGGTGCCGGATCAAATTTATTTTAGATTGTGACCTGGAAATAAAAACGGGCAAGTTAAAGCCCGTTTTGGCATTGGAAAAATTGATTATTAAATTATGCGCCCTTGCCCAGCCGTTTCATTAGCCGGGATTTCTTGCGGTTAGCGGTTGCAGGGTGGATCGTTTTTTTCTTGGCTGCCTTATCTAACTGGGAAAATACCTGGGCCAGGAATTTCTTGGCCTCAGCGATGTTCTTGGCTGTAAGCAGGGACTGGAACTGCTTAATCGATTTCTTGAGCTGTTGTTTTATCTTCAGGTTTTGCAGGTGTTTTTTCTTATCCGAGCGTGTTTTCTTAACTGATGTTCTGCGTCTAGGCATATTATTTTCTCCTTTTCAATAAGTTAGCATAATTCATTATCTATGTCAACAGACAAATATCACCAGACAGTGGCTAACCGGGCAGTTGCCCGATCGGCAGGCGTGATCGGCCTGGCTACGCTTATCTCACGCTTGTTAGGTTTCCTGCGTGATATTGTCATTGCCCGCCTTTTCGGGGTCTATATCTACGCCCAGGCATTTGTCATTGCCTTCCGGATCCCCAACCTTTTTAGGGATTTAGTCGGCGAAGGCGCAACCAATGCCGCCTTTGTCCCGGTCTTTAGCGAATACGCCAGCCGGCAAAGCAAAGAAGAATTTTGGGAGCTGGCCAACGTCGTATTGAATATATTATTGGTAATACTTATGTCCATCACTATCCTGGGCATAATATTCTCTCCCATCATTGTGCGCCTTATCGCCCCCGGCTTTATCGCTTCTCCGGAAAAACTTGCCGCGACTATCCAGCTTAACCGGATCATTTTTCCTTATATCTTATTGATCAGCCTGAGCGCTTATTCCATGGGTATATTAAATTCCCTGAAAAATTTCGCGGTCTCCGCGTTTGCGCCCTGTCTTTTAAATATATCCATAATCGTCTTTGCCTTAGCCTTCGGAGAGGGGATCAAGGGTTTAGCCTGGGGAGTCCTGATGGGCGGCCTTTTACAGCTGGCCATCCAGATACCTGTGCTTTACAAAAAAGGATTCCGGCTGAAGGCTCCTAAGTCCCTGAACCATCCTGCTGCCAGAGCCATGGGTAAGTTAATGCTGCCGCGGGTTTTAAGCTCGTGTATTTACCAGTTAAATAATTTTGTTGATTCTATATTCGGTTCATTGGCCTGGATTGTGGGAGACGGAGGCGTAGCCGTATTATATTTTTCTTACCGGTTGGTTCAATTTCCCCTGGGAATTTTCAGTAACGCGCTTTCCCAGGCAATACTTCCCACGTTTTCCACACAGGCTTCATTAGGGGATATAGAAGATAAATTAAAACACACGCTTTCCTGGGGCTTGCGGGCGGTATTCTTCGTCATGCTGCCGGCCGGCGTAGCTTTTATGGTGCTGGCTAAGCCGATAGTAGTGACCTTATTCGGAGGAGGCAGGTTCGACGCCTACTCCGTTGAGCTTACTGCCAGTGCCCTGTTTTTCTATAGCCTGGGGTTATTTGCTTACGGCGGGACCAAGATATTACAGGTATGTTTTTTCAGCCTAAGAGATACGGTCACGCCCACTAAGGTGGCCGGCATAACGCTGGCCTTGAATATTATCTTTAACGCCGCGTTGATCTTTCCGCTCAAGATCGCCGGCATTGCCCTGGCTACTTCCGTTTCAGGGATTATTACTTTTTTTATTTTATTTTTCCTCCTCGAAAAAAAGATCGGCTATTTCGGGAGAAAAGAGATACTGGTTTCTTTCTTACGCGTATTAGCGGCTTCTTTGATCATGGGCTTGTTCTGCTTCTTGGCGGGCAGGCTCAATGTTAATAAATTCCTGAATCTGACAGCCAGTATTGCGGCCGGAGTAATTTCCTATATTATTTTTTGTTTTATTTTCAGGGTTAAAGAGATGCGCCAGCTCTGGGGCTGGTTTATGCGCCAGGCTAGGCCATCCGCCGGGCCACGTTATGAATAATCTTAAAGCGTTAAGAGAGAGGACCGGGAAGGTTCCGGATGCCTCCGGCGTATATCTGATGAAGGACAGCAGCGGCCAGGTTATCTATGTGGGCAAGGCCAAGTCGCTCAAAAAACGTTTAAGCAATTATTTCGGCCCTTCGCTGGATGCCAAGACCAGGATGCTGATGTCGCAAGTTGGCGCTATCGCGTATAAACTCACTCCTACCGAAAGCCTGGCCTTGTTGCTGGAGGCAAGCCTGATACATCAATACACGCCGAAATATAATGTCTCTTTACGCGACGATAAAAGTTTTCCGCTGGTCAAGATCACTAATGAAAAATTTCCCGCCATCTGTATCACCCGCAGAAGAGAGGATGACGGCGCAACTTACTTCGGGCCTTATACCAGCGCCTGGCTGCTTAAAGAAGCGCTCAAGACCATCCGCAAACGTTTTCCCTACCGTTCCTGTAAACAGATGCCTGCTAAAGCCTGCATCTATTACCGGATCGGTTTATCCCCGGCGCCTTGTATCGGTAAAATAAGCCCTAAAGAATACGCCCGGACCATTAAAAATATTTCTCTTATTTTGGAGGGTAAGACAGACCTGTTAGTCAGGAAGCTGCTGCGCGAAATGCAGCGAAGAGCCAGGCAGCGCGCATTTGAAGAAGCAGCCAGGATCAGGGACCAGGTAAATGCCTTAAGCGCTATATCCCAGAATTACGCCGGGCTTCCCAATCAGGGCGAGCTGGAAGATTTAAAGAGCCTTTTACGCCTAAAGGAGCTTCCCGCGAGGATAGAGGCTTTTGATATTTCCAATATTTCCGGCAAAGAAGCCTGCGGCTCGATGGCCAGTTTTTACCGGGGATTGCCGGATAAAAATAATTACCGCCGCTTCCGGATCAAAACAGTCAGTTCAATCAACGATTACGGGATGCTGGCCGAAGTAGTCAGGAGGCGGTATTCCAGGCTAGTTGGAGAAAAACTTCCTTTACCGGACCTGATTCTTATTGATGGCGGAAGAGCGCACCTGGCGGTTGCCGCCAGAGAGATTTCCCGTCTGGGCTTAAATACTCCTTTGGTAAGTATTGCCAAAGGAGAAGAACACATCTATACTAGGCATAGGCAGGCGCCGCTGAAATTGCAAGCGGATACGCCGGCTTTAAATTTGCTGCGCCGCGTGCGTGATGAGGCGCACAGGTTTGCTGTTGCCTACCATCACCTATTAAGGCGCAAGAAAGTCATAGGCAGATGACCCCATTTGCGAAAAGAGTTTACCGGGTTATCCTGGGCATCCCGCTGGGAGAGGTGCGCACCTATAAGTGGGTGGCCCGGAGAGCGGGGAACAAAAATGCTTACCGGGCAGTAGGCACGATCCTGAAGAATAATCCCTGCCCGTTAATTATTCCTTGTCATCGCGTAATAAAGAGTAATAATATATTAGGCAGGTATAGATTCGGCGCAAAAAGAAAAAAAGCTATTTTAGATCTAGAGAGGCAAATACGCAAGTGTCTAACGACCAACGCATAAGGGCGGTGCTTTTTTATCTAAGCGTGGCGATATTCTTTACCGGGCTTCCGGTCATCCTGTCTTCTTCCCTGGGTTACAAATTCAATCCGCGCACGCTTAAATTTACCAAGACCGGCATTATCAGCTTAAAGACCCAGCCGCCGGGAGCCAGTATTTATCTGGACGGTAAATTATTGAATGACAAGACGCCGGCAACCATTAATGAGCTTCTCCCCGGCTCGTATAATGTTAAATTAGAGTTGAAATACCATTATTCCTGGTTTTTCCAGGTTAATGTTGAGCCGCGTAAGGTAGTGCGTTTGGAAAAGATAATCCTTTTCCCCACGCGTCCGAATATAGAACAATTGAATCAGGATAAAGTATCGCGCTTCTGGGTGGATAAGGATAACGGAAGGATCTATTATCTCAATCAGGAAGGGAATGTTCTTTACGAATCCGATTTTAAGGGAGAGAGGTTTAAGGAGATAGGCAATGTTCCCTTAGGCTTTATTCCTTTTCCCAAGGAGCTGAAAGTATCTCCGGATAAAGAAAAGATGCTCCTTTTTAACGCGCATCAGGTCGCTGTCTTCTATCCGGGGCCTCAGGGAGACCTGCCCTATGCCCAGCCGCCGGCTATCCTGAACTTTACCGGACAGCAGATCAACAATGTATTCTGGCATTCGGACAGTTACCATCTGGTCCTGGTTACCGACAGGAGCGTCAAAGTTACCGAGATCCAGGCCAAATCCAGCCCGGTGAACCTGGTGAACCTGAACCGCAGGGCCTCCGAAGTTTTTTATGAAACCCATAATGACACTCTTTATTTTATGGATTCTCAGGCCGGTGATGACGGCGTATCTTATGACAATGTCTACAAGCTGGAGTTGAATAAAAAAGCGGTCCCTTTTAACGAACTGATGAAACTTAGGCAGAATGGCAAAGAATAAAAAAATAAAAAGAATATTGGAAATTATCCCCGGCTCCCTGTCCTGGGGCATAATCATCCTGCTTATTTTGTTAGCTATCTTCAACCCGGTCACCTGCGCCGTCATCATTATTGTTTTTGATTTCTATTGGATCATCCGGACCGTGTACCTGACTACTCTGCTGGTTATGGCGCACCATAAGCTCTACCGGCAGAAGGACAAGAACTGGCTGGTAGAGTGCCACCGGCTGCAAGCAAGGGGAATAGTCAACAACCTTTACCATTTGATTATCTTCCCCGTGT
>JBAZIT010000033.1:0-11369 GCA_041651675.1 Candidatus Omnitrophota bacterium
TTTTAAAATCCGGCGACCTGGTAATTACTTTAGGGGCAGGAGATATAGTAAAGGTAAGCGATGAATTGGCCGAAAGGTTGCAGAGTAAAAACTAAATATCCCTTAAAGGAAAAAACCACCTTTAAGGTCGGGGGAAGCGCGCAATTTTTTAGCGAGCCCGGAGATCCGGCAGAATTAAGATGTTTACTGGGGGCAGCCAAAAGAAATAAGCTGCCTGTTTTTGTGTTGGGCGCAGGAAGTAACCTCCTGGTCAGTGATAAGGGGGTAAAGGGCCTAGTCATAAAATTAAACTCCGCATATTTTAAGAGGATAGTGTTACAGGGGAGTTGTATCAAAGCAGGGAGCGCAGCTGCGCTCAGCCAGCTCATCAGGTTTGCTCAAGGTAAATCTTTACGCGGCCTGGAATTTCTTTCCGGTATCCCGGGCACGCTCGGCGGAGCATTAGCCATGAATGCCGGATGCTGGGAGCAAGCCATAGGAGATTGGGTAAAAGAAGTAACGGTCATGGATCATAGCGGCAGGATAAAAATATTAGCCGCTAAGGACATTAAGTTCACTTATCGGGATTCCGGACTGGGAAAATATATTATTTTAAGCGCGCTCCTGGGGCTCAAAAAAGGGAGCCGGATGCAGATCCAAAAAAATATAAATAAATACCTTATGTTCCGGCGTCAGGCTCAGGACTCCAGTCGTCCTAACGCCGGGTGCATCTTTAAGAACCCGCCGCAGCGTTACGCCGGCAAGCTCATTGATCTGTGCGGATTAAAGGCAAAAAGGTTAGGGGGCGCTTTGGTTTCAGAGCGCCACGCTAATTTTATTCTGAACAACGGCCGGGCGAGCGCAAAAGATATTTTAGGGCTGATGCGGATAATCCGGAAAAAAGTTAAGGATAAATTTAAGATAACTTTAAACCCAGAGATAAAAATATGGGCCTGAAAGAAAAATTCGGGAGGATCGGCGTTTTAATGGCTGGGCCTTCTACGGAGAAGAAGATCTCTCTTAAATCCGGCCACGCAGTTTGCGCAGCGCTTCAGGAGTCCGGTTTTAATGCTGTGCCGGTTCTGATTAAGACCGATAAGCTAAAGGATAATTTCCGTTTATTGAGGCTTAAAAAAATAGATTGCGCTTTTATCGCCCTGCACGGAAAGTTTGGCGAAGACGGAGGGATCCAGAAAATCTTAAATGACCTTAATATCCCTTATACCGGTTCAGGGGTCAGGGCCAGCCGCCTGGCGATGGATAAGGTCAGTTCGCGGAAAATATTCCGGGAGCACGGATTAAAAGTGCCGCGCTCCGAGGTATTGGACAGGAATACCTACAGGGATTTTGATTGCGCTAAGCTGGGTTTGCCTTTAGTAGTTAAGCCGGCGACCCACGGCTCAAGCATAGGCCTTTCTATTGTGGGAAGATCAGAAGATCTACCCGCGGCAATAGATCTAGCTTTTAAATTTGACAAAACAATAATTATCGAAGAATATATAAAAGGAAGGGAGCTGACTGTCGGGATACTGGAGGAAAAAGCCATGCCGGTGATCGAGATCGTTCCGAAACACGCTTTTTTCGATTACCAGGCTAAATACCTAAAAGGCCTGACCCGATATGTTGTGCCGGCTAAATTATCCCCGGGCCTTACCCGGAAGGTAAAGGAGGCGGCCTTATCCGCGCATAAGCTCCTGGGCTGCTTTGGCTGCTCCAGGGTAGATATTATCCTGGATGGAAAAAACGCCCCGTTTGTCCTGGAAGTAAATACCATTCCGGGGATGACCGCGACCAGCCTGCTGCCTAAAGCGGCTAAAAAAACAGGCATAAGCTTTAGCGCGTTATGCCTTAAATTGATCAAGTTAGCATATGAGAAAAAGAAAAGTTAATTTTCCAACCGGGCTTTTTGTTTTCGGGGTAATAATTCTTCTTGCCTTGGCATTTATTCTGGGCTATATTTGGAGAGTATTATTTACATCGGATTATTTCCGGGTTAAAGGCGTTATCGCGAATCAGGCTTCCACTATTGATTTTTCTCATCTTAAAGGGAAAAATATTTTCAGCCTCTCTCTGCCGAGAGAGTCGGAGAATATTGCCAGGTCCTGCCCGGATTGTTCGCGGGTCAGGCTGGCCAGGATCATCCCTGACCGTATTTATGTAGAGTTCGTCAAGCGCCAGCCGATTGCCCTGATTAAGCTCTACCGTTACTTTGCGGTTGACGCCGACGGTTATATTTTTTCCAGTTCCCTGGAGCCGCAGGATTCAGGCCTGCCGGTGATCCTGGGGTTGGAGACTAGGATTTTCGGGCCGAAAGCCGGTAACCGGTATAATAATAAGGAGCTTTCCGTTGCCCTGCTCATCCTTAAAGAAGCCGGGAAAAACCGCTTGTTCAGGGATTATAAGATCCAAAAAGTAATTATAGCGGGGATAGATAATATTACGATCCAAATACCTATTTCCCGAGGGCAGAATACTTACGCTAACTGGAAGGCTCCGGGAAAAAACGGATTTTTGGAGATCAAGATCGGCCAGGGCGATACCAGGGATAAAGTTGCGATCATGGCCGGATTGATCAACCAGGAAAAGAACAATCTGGAGAGTATAAAATATATAGACCTTAGGTTTAAGGAACCGGTAATAAAATTTAAAGATGCTAAATAGTTATATCTGCGCTTTGGATATCGGCTCGAGCAAAATTTCCGCCTGCCTGGCCTCTTTTAAAAAGAAGCGGCTGGCTAATATTTATTTTGAATCTTTGCCTGTCCAGGGTATGCGGGAAGGTTCGATCGTAGATTCCATCGGCTTAATCGGTTCGGTCACTAAGGCCCTGAAAAACCTTAAGGCCAAATCCGGGGTAAATATCAAATTTGTTTCGGTGAATATCTCCGGCCAGGATATTGTCACTAAGCGCAGCCACGCCATTATTCCGCTGGCCGAAAGAGGGAATAAGGTGATCTCTGTTTCGGACATGCAGAAGGTAAATGAGCAGGCGCGGGTCCTGGGTTCAAGCCTGGAAGAAGAAATAATCCACATGATCCCTTTTAGCTATACCATAGATTCCAAGAGCAATATTCCTAATCCTCTCGGGCTCTACAGCCACAAGTTAGAAGTGGAATTATACCTGGTTTGCGGCAAGCTGTCTTCGGTACAGAGCCTGGCCCGGGTGATCAATCATTCGGGATACGAGATCAAAGACCTGTTTTTTTCAGGCCTGGCTGCAAGTAAAGCGGTCTTTAGCCCGGGCACCAGAGAGGGTTTAAATTTATTCTGCGATATAGGCGGAGA
The DNA here is from genome assembly GCA_041651675.1 of Candidatus Omnitrophota bacterium. Taxonomy (GTDB): domain Bacteria; phylum Omnitrophota; class Gorgyraeia; order Gygaellales; family Profunditerraquicolaceae; genus UBA6233. Next base: position 3,265 of record JBAZIT010000033.1, read on the forward strand.
TACCACCGAGATACTGGTATTCCAGGACGGACTGCTTAAGGATATCCAGGTGCTGCCTTTCGGCGGAGATGACCTGACCCGGGAGCTTTCCGATAATTTAAAGATAAATTTTGATTTAGCCGAAGATATCAAGCGCTCATATGGAATTATTGCCGGGACTAATGAAATAAGCGAGGATAAGGAGATCTTGGTCAAAAAAAGCGAATTCTATAAACCGATAAAGCAAAAACTGGTGGCCCAGGTCATTACTGCTTCGGCCAAGTCCATCTGCGCCAAGATCAAAGAGGCCGTTGAGAAGAAGGCGGCGCTTTATGAGATCAATAATTTTGTGATTGCCGGACGCACGCTCTTGGTAGAAGGTTTTATCGAGACCCTGGAGAATACCCTGGGTGTGCCGGTAAAGCTGGGAAGGATCACTAACTTGGAGATAGTTTCAATGATCAAGGAGAATAGCGAGTTGTCCGGCCAGAAGTATTTGACTTACCTTACCTGCCTGGGGATGCTCTGTGAAGCGCTGGAGACCAAACCCCCGGGAATTTTACCGCTGCACCAGCCTGCCAAAAATCTTTTCCTCAAAACCGTGAACCGGGTCAAGGAAGTCTACCAGGAATATTTCTAATCAGACGCTTGGGCAAGCCGGAGCCTGCCAAATATTCCCACTGGTAAAACATACTGAGTAGTAGCACCCGGCAAACGCAGTGATATACACATACGCCCCCAGCCCCTCGCTGGGACAACCACTGCCATCGATTGCATAGGATCCGCTACCTGGAAACACGGGTGCGCTCTGATTGTAAATCTGATCCCCATCCACTGTTACCACGATAGGGTATGAAGTCTTATACGCCCCCCACACTGCGTAATAAGCCACCTCTGCTTCTCTTATAGCCCTAAGCACAGACCACACTTGGGCTTTTCGAGCCTTATTTATATTAGCGGAATATTTTGGAATGGCAATAAGGGCCAGGAGGGCGATAATTACCACGACAATGATCAGTTCAATTAAAGTAAAACCTTTCTTTTTTTGCTTCATCTTATTTGTATTTTAACACAGGCCAAAGGAATTACAAACTTATTCTGCCGCTGCGTATTTGATTGAAAATGCCCGGATTAAGATATACAATAAACCATAATGAGCATGAAAAAGATCGTATTTTTAGCTTTAGCCGCCTGTTTTTTTATTTTCAGCGACTGCTTAGCCCTGGAATGGAAAAAACTGCATGAGCAGGCAGATAAGCAGGATCTTGTTCAGTCGGTGGCAGCTGTTCAGAATAATCCGTCCGTAGAGAATAATTATATACTGGGCTTAGCTTACCTTAATCAGCACAGGGATAAGGAAGCAGGGCAGGTTTTCCGGAAGCTCCTTGAGAATGACCCTAAAGTCATAGAAGCAGAGTGGGGCATAGCCGAAGCCCTGCGCCGCCAGCATAAACTGGAACAGGCAGAAAAAATGTTAAGTGCAATTATCAAAACTCAACCCGCATTCTATCCGGCGTATATCAGCCTGGCTTATATAAAATACATCCAAATGGATTTTGAGCAGAGTGTGCGTTTGGCTTTAAAAGTTATGAAAGCAGGCAGGGGAAAAGTAGACCTAAGCAATTATGTGCGCGCATATTGCCTCTACGCCGGCGCTAAAGGCATGATCGCGCATTACGGCGGAGTACTTTCAAAGTTGCTCAACGGTACAGCAGTCAAATCTAACCTGGAGGCAGCTCAAAAGTTACAGCCGAATTCAACGGGAGTCTTATTTGGATTAGGAAGCTTTTACCTGCTTGCTCCGCGGATAGCCGGAGGCAATCTGGATAAATCCGAAACCTATCTTAAGGAAGCGATCAGGATCGATCCTTTTTTTGCCGACGCTTATGTCCGCCTAGCTCAGCTTTATAAACTCAAAGGAAATAGCGCAGCTTTTACCCGGTATTTAGATAAAGCGCTTACTTTGGATCCCAGAAATGAGCTGGCTTTAGATACGCAGAGCGGTGTTTGTAAGTATATCTGCGCAGGAGGCTAAGGCTGGTCCTAAATGGAAAGTGTTTTACGCGAGAAGTTGAGTAGGGTGTTGCGGTATTCCTTACTCATCTTAACTGTTGCTAGTATGCGTTCGGATTTAAAAAGCAGGGTTTTTATCTCTCGCCGGGCATGAGCTAAGCTTCCTGCAGCGGATAGTATCCCGCGGATCTTAAGTAATTCTTTTTTTCCTGTTTTCCTTCCGGAGAATACTTTTTTTATCGTTGCTTTAGCGTTTCTATCGCAGTGATTATAGGCATGCCAGATAAGCAGCGTTCTTTTTGCTTCGCTGATGTCGGTAAGGTTGGATTTTCCTATTTGCTTTCTTTCACCAAAAGTCCCGATAATATCGTCTTTAATCTGGAAGGCGCATCCAAGATACATCCCGTAGTCAAAAAGTTTCTTTACCTGGGTTCCTTTGGCACCGGCCAGGACTGCGCCCATGGACAGGGGAGAGGCAAAGGTATAGTTAGCGGTTTTATAAGCATATATTTTATAAATATCATTCGCACTTATTTTTTCTATAGGTTTTGCGCCTAAGAGCATTTCAATAAATTCACCGCTTCCGGTATAGAGAGCCGCTGAAATAAGTTTTCTTAAGGCCAGTTCTTTCCGCTTGGGATCTTCTTTTACCGCCAGGAAGGCATCCAGGGCCATAGCATACATTACGTCGCCGATAACAATAGCCAGGTCATCTCCGTTAAATTTCAGGTTTTTGGCGTGCTTCAGATATCTATTCAGCAACATATGCATCGCAGGCTTGCCGCGGCGCATATCGGACTTATCGATTATATCGTCGTGGACAAGCATAAAATCATGCAGAAGCTCTAAGGATAAGGCGCTGCGGTATAACCCGGGAGGCGCTTTTCCGGCGAACCCGAGATAGCCGAGGCAAAAGAGGATAGGCCTTATTCTTTTGCCGTCACGGGAGATGAATTCTTTTATATTGTTAAAAAGTGCCGGGGAGAGTTTGTTTAAAGAGTAGTTGCGGTCCAGCCCGCGCAGAAAGGATTTTAATTCCTGCTCAATCCGTTTTTTCATTTTCAAAAACATAAAGGTATGCTAACATATACCTAAACCTAAAGCAAATCAATTTTCTCCGATAAAAATGCTTAAAAATATCGCTCGGGCATTAAGATTGCCGTTTATCAGCGTAAGCATCCTGCCGTTTATTTTCGGTTCCTTGATCCTCAGAGATAATTTTAACCTTTTAAGTTTTTTAGCCGGCCTATTCGGTGTTATCTTCACCCACCTGAGCGCTAACCTGATCAATGATTATTTTGATTCCCAAAGCGGCGCAGATTGGCAGGATAGACGATTCTACGGTTTTTTCGGCGGCTCCAAGCTTATCCAGGAAAATTTGTTGCCCGCCAAATTCTACCTTAAGGCAGCATTATTATGCGCAGGCCTGGCATTTCTTTGCGTTATCCTTCTGGCGGCGATCCTGAAAAGCTATTTTGTTATTTTGATCTACCTGTTGATCGTTATTTTCAGCTGGCAGTATACTGCCAGGCCCTTGAGCCTTTCCTATCATTATCTGGGAGAATTTTCTCTCTTCCTGTTGTTTGGCCCGGCAACAGTCATGGGCGGTTATTTTATCCAGACTGGGATATTCCCCGATTGGAGGAGCTTTATTTTATCGCTGCCTGCGGGTTTTTTTACCAGCGCTATTCTTTTTGCTAATGAAATCCCGGATTTTCCCGGCGACCGCCAAGCCGGGAAAAATAACCTGGTAAGTTTAAGCGGCCCTAAAAAAGCATTTTTCATTTATTATTTGATCTCTTTTTTAGGTTTTTGCTCAATCGGCTTAGGGATATATCTGGGATATTTAGGGTTTATCTCTATTTTTTCTTTCCTGTTGATCTTCCTGGCGCTTAAAGCAGGCGCCATCTTGAAAGAACATTATGCTGACAAGGCCAGGTTGGTTTCTTCATCCAAACTGTCCATTAACCTGCAGATGCTGGCGGGTATCATTTTAATTCTGGGGCTTTTATGAAAAAAATCATCATTATCGGCGCGGGATTTGCCGGCTTAACTGCTCTCTCCAGGCTGTACAATTATGGAAAGAAGGGGGAGCTGGAAATCACGCTTATTAATGATAAACAGCAATCCAGTTTCCTGCCTATGCTTCCGGATTGCCTGGGCCGGGGGGTAGCGCCGGAGCATTTAATGCTGGACCTGGCAGCCTTAAGCAAAAAAAAGAATTTTAACTTTATTAAAGATAAAGTAATCAGCCTGGACCTGGCAAAAAAAGAGGTCTCTACCTCGGCATTGAACCTGCAATACGATTTTTTGCTCATTGCCAGCGGCTCAGAAACCAATTTTTACGGTAACGACGAAATCAGGAAAACCGCTTTCAAGCTTGACAATGCCCAGGATGCCGCATCCTTACGCCGGGCTTTAGATGAAAAAGATTATGATTCCTATTTAGTCGTCGGAGGCGGTTATACGGGAATAGAAGTGGCTACGAACATAAGAGTTTATCTAAAGAAAAGAAAGGTAGATAAAAGGATTGTTGTTATAGAGCGCGCTCCTTCGATCCTGGGGCCTTTGCCGGAGTGGACGAAGAGTTATGTCCTGGCTAACTTAAAAAGATTAGGAATAGAGGTATTAACTAATACCAGTATTGAAAAAGTTGCCGGTTTTGCCAATCCCATGCTGATCTGGGCTGCGGGTGTGCGGACCAGCGATTTTATCCAGAATCTGAATGTTGGAAAAAATAGCCAGGGCAGATTAAAGACAGACGAATATCTGCGGGTTAATGACTCCTGTCTTGCCGCCGGAGACGCTGCCTATTTTTCCCATAAAAATAATTTCTTAAGAATGGCAGTGCAATTTGCTATAATGCAGGGCAGCTGCGCTGCCGGAAATATTATCCGGCAGGCCCGCGGCAAGAGCCTGGCGAAATATAAGCCCGTAGATTTAGGGTTGATTATTCCCCTGGCGAATAATCAAGCCTGCGGTATAATCTTAGGGATAAATATGCGGGGTTGCTTGCCGGTATTGTTCCACTATATCATGTGCGTCTACCGCACTTATGGCTTTAGGAATAAATTGGGTATTGTGAAAGATCTGATAACCGGGAGGTAAGCTATGGTTGACTTAGGGATCTTAGTGTTAAGAGTTTGCCTGGGGATCATGTTCGCTGCCCACGGGGCGCAAAAAGCATTCGGGTCATTCGGCGGCCCAGGGGTTAAGGGTTTTTCCGAGATGCTTTCAGGTTTGGGCTTTAGCTATCCGCTGGTCTGGGCCTATATAGCTGCCTATACTGAAGTTATCGGAGGGATATTCCTGATCCTGGGATTGTTTACCCGGGGAAGCGCGGCTTTGCTGTTTATTTTAATGGCCGTAGCGATAATCAAGGTACATCTGGCTAAAGGATTCTTCCTGTCGCAGGGAGGGTTTGAATACGCCTTTATTATTGCTTCTGTCTGTGCCGCTTTAATATTCCTGGGCCCGGGAAAATTCAGCATTATAAACAAATTTTAAAACAGGACAATAGGTCATCAGGCAGGGGATAGGAAAGAATAATGGCTAGCGCTCTCAATAAACATAATTTTATCGGGTGTTCGATAAGGGGCACTCTGTCTTTTTTCAGGGAGTCGATCTTGTCGGAGGAGCACGCCTCTTACCGCGCTTTTTTACAGTCGCTGGATCCCCGGGCCAAGACAGCTACTTTTTTATTGCTTTGCCTGGCTGTGCTTATGGCGCGCAACATTTATTCCCTGCTATTTTTATACGCTTTCTGCCTGTTGCTGGTTTGTATTTCTAAAATTAATTTGGGATTTTTCCTGATAAGGACCTGGATATTTATCCCGCTCTTTTCACTTTTTATCGCTATTCCGGCGCTCTTTAGCTTTATCAGCCCGGGTGAGGCGCTTTGCGGCTTTAAGTTCCTCGGGTTTGACCTTGTTATTACGCGGCCCGGGCTTTCCGGCGCGCTGCTCTTTGTAGCCAGGGTTATAACCTCGGTATCTCTGATCATCCTGCTGGGTTTGACTACCAGGCATTTTGCGCTGCTTAAGGTCCTGCGTATTTTTAAGGTGCCGCAGGTCTTTGTCATGGTCCTGGGGATGTCTTACCGTTACATTTATCTTTTTGTAGAAATAGTGCAGGATACTTATCAGGGTATAAGGAGCCGCGTGGGAGAGGCGGTACATTACCGCAAGGGCCAGTCAATAGTAGCCTGGAATATCGCTACGCTTTGGCAGCGTTCTTTTAAACTGAATGAGGATGTTTATAGCGCTATGCTTTCCCGCGGCTATACGGGCGAACCGGTTTTAGCGGATGAATTTAAAACTTCTTTTAAGGATTGGGCCTGGGTTTGCCTGGTAGCGGTAATATTCGGCCTGGCGCTCTATTTCAACCATGGATGATCTGATTTTCAGTCTGCGCGCGGTCAATTTTTCCTATCTTAAAAAATACCCCGCTTTATGCGGCATAGATATGGATATAGCCAGGGGCCAGAAGATAGCTATTCTTGGCGCCAACGGTTCGGGTAAGTCCACGCTTTTGCAACTGCTGGATGGGCTTATCTTTCCCGATAGCGGGAGCGTTGAGGCATTTGGCCGGCGCCTGGATGAAGCTGTTTTGAACGAAGCGGATTTCTCCGGACGTTTTAGAAGCAAGGTCGGCCTGGTCTTTCAAAATCCCGATATCCAGCTTTTTTGCCCGACGGTAAAAGAAGATATTTTATTCGGCCCCTTGCAGCTCGGCCTGGACAAAGCGAAAATGAAGAAGCGGGTGGAGGAGATCATTGCCAGCCTGAGGATCAGCGAACTGTTGGAGCGCGCGCCGCACCAGTTAAGCGTGGGGGAGAAACGCAAGGTTTGCATAGCGACAGTTTTGGCGATTGATCCCGATGTTCTTCTCCTGGATGAGCCGACAGCCGGGCTTGACCCGCAGACATCCAGGCATATTATGGATATTATCATTGAAGCTAATGCCAAAGGCAAAACAGTCATTACCGCCACCCATGACCTGCATATTGTAGAAGAAATAGCTGACCAGGCGTATATCTTCAGCCATGAAAAAAAGATAGCCAGGTCCGGGCCGGTAGAAGAGTTATTGAATGATAAGGAGTTATTGCAAGCCAATAACCTTATGCATATCCATAAGCACAGGCATAAGGATGTGGAACATATTCATCCGCATCAGCATATAGAACACCATATTTGATGATGAAAAATAAAAAATTACAATTTTTTACCGCTGTTTCTTTTATCTGCCTGTCTTTATTCTTACGCCCGGCGCAGGGCGAGGAAGCGCCGGCCTTGATGATCTTCCATTCTCCGACCTGCCACCGTTGCCTTAAGGTAAAAAAAGAGGTCATCCCCCGTATAGAAAAAGAGTTTAAGGGCCGCCTCCGGATAGAGTATCACGATATCGCGGAGATCAAGAATTATACTTCTATGCTGGGGCTCAAGGAAAAATATGATAAGGATATCGTGCTGGAGCTGCCGGTATTTTTCATTAACGGGAATTTATTGAATGGCACCGGCGATGTCGAGGCGAACCTCCGGGCCCTGATCAACACGTCTTTAGAAAAAGGGCCTGAGCAGCAAGGAACTGCCCCGGGGGTAGACCTGGTGAGCCGTTTTAAAGATATCCGGCCTGTTGCCGTTGCCGGAGCAGGCCTGACTGACGGGGTCAACCCTTGCGCTTTTACGGTTATCGTTTTCTTTATGTCTTACCTGGCTTTCCAGGGTTACCGGAAATTAGAGCTTTTGATTATCGGTTCTTCGTTCATCTGCGCTGTTTTCCTGACCTATTTCCTGATCGGCCTGGGCCTCTTCAATTTTCTTTACCGGCTGGAAAATTTTTGGGTGTTTACCAGGCTGTTTAATGTTGCGGTCGGTGTATTCAGCCTGGCCTTAGGTATTTTAGCTATTTATGATTTTCTGAAATTCAGGAAAACTCAAGATACCGCAAGCCAGATCCTGCAGTTACCCCAGGCAGTCAAGAACCAGATACATTCCGTGATCGGCAGGTATTACCGCAAGGGTAAAGAAGGAGGGGAGCAGAAAAGAACAGCCCTGAGCCTGCTTAGCTTGGTCCTCAGCGCCCTGATCACCGGTTTCCTGGTTTCTATCCTG
>JBAZIT010000034.1:0-11077 GCA_041651675.1 Candidatus Omnitrophota bacterium
GGAAGCTGCTGGAAGAGCTGGAGAATTTAAAGACAGTTAAACGCCGGCAGCTTTCTAAGGCTGTCGGTGAGGCTAGGGCGCACGGCGACATATCCGAAAACGCTGAATATGACGCGGCTAAGGACGCTCAAGGGCTCAACGAGAAAAAAATCGCGGAGTTAGAAGCAAAGTTAGCTTCGGCGCATATATTGGACGAAAATATCCGCTCGGATGAAGTTTTAATCGGCGCTACTGTCCGTCTCAAGGACTTGGATACAAATGAAGAGTTGGCCTATACCCTGGTCTCGGAAGAAGAGGCGGATTACGAGCAGGGGAAAATATCCGTTTCTTCTCCTATCGGCGCAGGCCTGCTGAACCATAAATTGAACGCGATTGTTGAGATCAAGATCCCCGCAGGCATCCTCAAATACCAAATCCTTAAGATATCCAGAGATTAGCCTTGACCCCGTAGTCCGTTGAAGTATAATATAGCCTTGAATGAGGGCGGATATTATGAAAGATAAGATCATCGCTTGGATCAGAAAACAAGTCCGAGATGCCGGCGCTAAAGGCATTGTTTTAGGCCTATCCGGAGGCATAGATTCGGCGGTAGTCTGCGCTTTATCCAAAGAAGCGGTAGGCAGAAAGAATGTGCTGGGCTTATTTATGCCTTGCCACAGCCACACCCAGGACTTGCAAGACGCTAAAACAGTGGCGGGAAAACTTAAAATTAAGACTCAGTTGGTAGATTTATGCGGCGTTTATGACAGTTTCCTGAAGGTCCTTCCCAAAGCTCCAAATTTAGCCGCGGCGAACCTGCGGCCGCGCTTAAGAATGGCTGCTTTGTATTATTTTGCCAATAAATTCAATTACCTTGTCTGCGGGACAGGCAATAAATCCGAATTAATGGCCGGGTATTTTACTAAATACGGGGATGGCGGAGTCGACATACTGCCTATAGCCGGTTTATTGAAAAAAGATGTGCGCCGGTTGGCTAAGGAGCTGGGTATCCCGGCTGCTATAATTACGAAAGCGCCTACAGCCGGATTGTGGCCTGGCCAGACCGACGAAGGAGAGATGGGTATAACTTATAATGAATTAGATGATATACTCTATAGATTGGAACATAAGCAAAAACAAAGTGCCGGAAAAGAGAAAGTCGCTAAAGTAAGACGGATGATCGACAGGTCAAAGCATAAAAGGAATATGCCGGAGATCTGTAATATTTAAAAGAAAGCGAGGGCGGTAATGGAAGAAATATTGGAGATATTGGAAAAAGACGCTCGGCTTACCCCGGAAGAGATAGCCAAGATGCTCAAGAAAAAGCCCCAGCAGATCAGGCTCGCGATCAAGAAGTATGAAAAAGAAGGCGTGATCTTAAAATATAAAGCGGTGATCAATAAGGATCTGATCAGGGATGAGGATTCGGGAGTGCGCGCGCTCATTGAAGTCAATATCATCCCGCAGAAGGACGCCGGTTTCGATAAGATCGCCGAGAGGATCTATTCTTTCCCGGAAGTCACCAGTTGTTATCTGATCTCCGGCACATACGATCTGCTGGTTATTGTGGAGGGCAAGAATATACATACGGTTTCCAGCTTTGTCGCTGAGAAACTTTCCTGTTTAGAGAATGTCCGCGGGACAAGCACGCATTTCCTGCTCAAAAAATATAAGGAAGACGGGGTAATTTTAAAACACAGGGAAGAGAATAAGAGGATAGCAATTTCTTATTAGAGGTAGTCAGTCGGTAGTAGGCAGCAGGTAGGGTAAAAAGATGAAGATATCCAAAAAAGTGGAAGAAATACAGCCTTCGGGTATCCGGGCATTTTTTGATTTAGTGCTCGGGATGAAGGATGTCATATCCCTGGGCGTAGGAGAGCCGGATTTTGTCACGCCCTGGCCTGTCCGCGAAGCAGGGATCTATTCTCTTGAGCAGGGCTTTACCAGCTATACCTCCAACAAGGGCTTGTATAAATTGCGCCTGGGGCTGCACCGTTATTTGAAAACTAAGTATGGACTGGATTATTCTCCCGATGAAGAGATGCTCATTACGGTGGGGGTAAGCGAAGGCCTGGATTTAGTTTTAAGGACAATCATTAACCCCGGAGACAGGATAATCGTGCCCCAGCCAAGCTATGTCTCTTACGGCCCGGTCACGGAATTAGCCGGAGGCTTACCTATATATATAGATACGACCAAAGATAATTTCAAATTGACGCCTGAAAAATTAGCCAAGGCGATCGATAAGAAAACTAAAGGCATAATCCTGAATTATCCGGTTAATCCTACCGGCGTTTCTTACCGTAAAAAAGAATTAGAGGCCTTAAGCAGGATCATCTTAAAACACAACCTTATTTGTATTTCGGATGAAGTTTATGGCGACCTGACTTATGATTTTGAGCATACGCCTATGCCTGCTTTACCCGGGTTAAAGAAGAATACCGTTTACTTTAACGGATTCTCCAAATCTTTTGCGATGACCGGCTGGCGTGTGGGTTTTGCCTGCGGCCCTAAAGATATCATTGCGGGGATGACCAAGATCCACCAGTATACGATCATGTGCGTGCCGATCACCAGCCAGATGGCTGCGGCCGAGGCGCTGGTGAGCGGAAAAAGGTTCGTGGAAGAAATGAAGCGGGAATACCGCCGCCGCAGGGAATTCGTATTGGGGGAGTTAAATCAGATGGGCCTGTCCTGCCATAGCCCGCAAGGCGCTTTCTACGTATTTCCTTCAATAAAAAATTCGGGTTTAAGTTCTCTGGAATTCTCGCAAAAGCTGCTTAAAGAAGAGAAGGTTGCGGTTGTCCCGGGAACAGCTTTCGGCGCCTGCGGCGAAGGCTATATCCGTATTTCTTATGCTTCCAGCATGGAAAGCCTGAAAGAGGCGTTAGAGAGGATAAAGAGGTTTTTAAGTAAGAGTTAGCCATGCCGAAAAAGAAAACAGAGAAGTATAATATTTATATTAAGCAGATCGAGGCAATTGCCAAAGTTGCTAATCTGATTACTTCCGGAGTCTATCTGGAAGAGCTTCTGCGCCTGATCGTCAATGTCACTGCCGAGATAATGAGCTCTAAGATTTCCTCGCTTATGCTTTTTGACCCTGAAAAAAAAGAGCTGGTGGTTAAAGCGACCCAATCGATCTCCGAGGCCTATAATAAAAAACCTAACCTTAAATTAGGCGAGGGGATTGCGGGCAGGGTGGCCCAGGAAAAAAAGGCTATCGTTGTCCTGGATATTAAGGAAGACGCGCGTTATCTGAACCAGGATATCGCCAGTAAGGAGAAATTATGTTCTTTGGCCAGCGTGCCCTTAGCGGTAAAGGGGAGGATTATCGGCGTGCTTAACTGTTATACTTCCAAGAAACACGAGTTTTCTAAATACGAATTGGACCTCTTGACTGCTTTGGCTAACCAGGCAGCCCTGGCTATCGAGAACGCGGAGCTGGATTTACGCGCCCGCAGCGCAGAAGAAGCTTTGACTACGCGTAAGCTTGTTGAGCGCGCCAAAGAAATTCTCGCGCAGGAAGCAAACATTTTGCCTTCGGAAGCCTACCGTTTGATCCAAAAACAGAGTATGGATGCGCGTAAATCCATGCGCGAAGTTGCCGAGGCAATAATTTTAGCTAAGGACATCAGGAGCAAAAGAGCTTGACAAGCGCTTAACCTTGTGTTAAGCTTTAATTGTTACAGAGATGTAGCAGTAAGACGTTGAGGTCTTCTGGGTGAATTGAGTTACCGGAAGGCCTTTTTTGTTGGTTTTGCCACAAGGCGTTGGCGGATAAACAGGACGCGGCTGTCCTTTATCCCGAGTAGGGGATAAAGGACTTTTTGTTTTTTAAGGAGAGGATATGGGCTTTGCAGAGCTAACTAAAAAACTTGCACCTACAGTTAAAAGAATAGCCTATAAGCTTAACGGCCATTACCGGTCATTTAACCATGATGACCTGTATCAGGAGGCTATGTTCCATCTTTGGAATAATTTCAGGAAGGGAAAGCTGCAGGACAAGACGGACAGCTATATCCTGCAGGGATGTTATTTCCATTTGAAAAACTACATCCGTAAAGTTAATGAAAAGTTCAATATTGTAAGCATTGAGGCGGTACTCTGGGAAGACGGAGAGAGGCGCCTGGAGGAGATATTATCTTTACCGGCAGGAGATGACTGCCGCGATCAGCTGAATAATAAATTCCTCTGCGAGGCTATCCAAAATAATGGTTTTTCACCGAGAGAGAAAAGGATACTTATGTTCCTCCGGGATGGTTTAACCGTGAGGCAGATAGGCCAGAAAATAGGCCGTTCGCATGTCAGCGTGGTCAAGGCGGTCAGCAGGATCCGGCAAAAAGCCGGGAAGTACCTTGATCAGGAATAAATAAGGTTACCAGGATTTGGGTTTTATTACTTGTAGTAATGTAGGACACACGTTGAAGTGTAAAACAAACTAAGGCGTTCCGCAGAGGAGCGCTTTTCCATTTTCAGGAACTTTATAAGACGCAGGCGTCTGCTTAATCCCGGGGAGGATGAAAGTGACGCCTTTTTTGTTTCCATAAACGAAAGGAGAAAAATGCTGCGCAAACTAAATATCGTGTTCCCGGTGGCAGTGGTCTTAATGCTGGCTTGTTTCACCAGCGCGTTTGCTACGCCTTCAACACTCATCTGGGCGCCCTCAACCGATGTCAAGCCATTCGGGATCTTCCATTTGGATGTGGATAATTATACGCCGGTAAAAAGCAGGGATCATAACGATAATAAACTATTCGTTTTACAGGATTACGGGTTAATGACCGGGTTACTGCCGGATAACCCGGAGAAGAATCCCTTGAGTAAGATCTGGTCTCCTTTGGGTAAGCTCCTGGCTGAAACAGGTTTTGATTATAAGAAAGGCCTTGGCCCGACCCTGGATAAATGGCCGGTTTATTTCCATTTTAAGGTCGGAGTCCCTGAAGACGCTTATTTTAAGAATATGCCCGCGTTTGCCGTTGGCGCTTACGATATGGGCTATAAACACAACTACACTAATTACAATGTCTGGTATTTAAGAGGGGCTAAAACAATTAATGTAGGCAAGCTTAACCTGGGCAGGCTCTCCGCCGGGTATTTTAACGGTAATGCCAGGCTTTTGCGCGATAAAAACGGCGAGCGCGATAATGCCGGAGTAATGCTGGCCTGGGAAAGGGTTATGACGGAGTTAAGCGATAGGCTCTGGATATGCGTGGATTATCAGGGTACGCAGTCATCCTACGGAGCTTTGAATTACGGCTTCTCCTGGAAATTCAACAATAATGTTTCTGTTCTTTTGGGATATGACATATATAACAATCCGAACGCCAAGAATACCGTGACCTTTCAACTGGATGTGGATTTCTAACAACACCCCGCGCTTAGTGGAATTGCGCGGGTGTGCCCTTGCGGGCAAAGGAGGAATAAAAATGATTAATGCAGGTGATACAGCGTGGCTCTTAATGTCATCAGCCCTGGTTTTGCTGATGACACCGGCTTTGGCGTTCTTTTACGGCGGCATGGTCAGGCGCAAGAATGTCTTAAGCGTGTTGATGCAGTGTTTTATTATTATGTGTGTTTTAAGCCTTCATTGGGTCTTGATCGGTTATAGCCTGTCTTTTGCTCCGGCTAAAGGATTTTGGGGCGGCTGGCAGTGGCTGGGTTTAAACGGCGTGGGTTTAGAGCCTTATGCGGATTACGCCGCAACTATTCCCCACCAGGCATTCATGATTTTTCAGGCCATGTTTGCCATTATCACTCCGGCATTGATTATCGGCGCTTTTGCCGAGAGGATGAAATTCTCCGCATTTTTAGTATTTACGCTGCTCTGGGCGACTTTTGTATATTGTCCGTTAGCGCACTGGGTCTGGGGTATAGGCGGATGGCTGCGGAATTTCGGCGCGCTGGATTTTGCCGGAGGCACAGTCGTGCATATTAATGCCGGGATTGCAGCCTTGGTAACAGCGTTGATATTAGGTAAAAGGTCTAATTTGGATAAAAATATTCCGTCTCCGCACAATATGCCTTTTGTGGTTTTAGGCACGGGCTTATTGTGGTTTGGCTGGTTTGGTTTTAATGCCGGAAGCGCGTTAGCAGCGAACGGCCTGGCAGTGAATGCTTTTGTGGTAACTAATACCGCTGCCGCAGCTGCCGGCTTGAGCTGGGCGCTCATTGAATGGATCCATAATGGAAAACCGACGATATTCGGCGCTTGTTCCGGAGCAGTAGCTGGCCTAGTAGCGATCACTCCTGCTGCCGGGTTTGTAAGCGTTATCCCCGCGATAATTATTGGGTTATTCGTCAGCGTGTTTTGTTTTATCGCCGTTACCGTCGTCAAGCCGAAGTTTGGGTATGATGATTCGCTGGACGCATTCGGAGTGCACTGCGTAGGCGGTATCTGGGGCGCGTTAGCTACAGGCTTGTTTGCTTCTAAACTGGTTAATCCGGCCGGAGCAGACGGTTTGTTCTTCGGTAATCCCAAGCAGTTCCTGGTCCAGCTTTTGGCTGTAGGCGTAACAATTGCCTACACCGGAGTAGTTACTTTAGTTATTTATAAAGCGGTAGATCTATTTATTGGGGTGCGGGTTGACGATAAAGCAGAAGCTATTGGTCTGGATATTACGCAGCATCGTGAGCGGGCATATACTGTATTAGAATGAGGGTATGTAGAATCAGGAAAAGGGGACGGTTCTATTTTTCCGTCTCTTATCTATAGAAAAATAGAACCGTCCCCTTTTTTTACAAACCTAGGAGGTTTTTATGAAACTTATCATAGCGATAATCCAGCCATTCAGGCTGGAAGAGGTTAAGGAAGAGTTGTATAAAGCAGATGTAAATTTACTTACTGTAAGCGAAGTATTGGGCCATGGTCGGCAAAGAGGAGTTACCGAGGTTTACCGCGGCCATAAGGAGACAGGTAATCTCCTAAGGAAAATCCGCCTGGAGATAGCTGTGAATGATAATTTTGTTGAGCCGACGATCAAGGCTATAGTCAAAGGCGCCAAGACCGGCGAAACAGGAGACGGTAAAATATTTGTCCTGGAGTTGAAAGAATGCGTGCGTATCCGTACGGAAGAACGCGGTTCCCCGGCTATCGGATAAAAAGAGTTACCAGGCCGGGCTCTTTCCTACTTGTATATAGAGAACAGAGGCGTTCTTTTTGCAAGAATGCCTCTGTTATTTTTTAGAGGTTTATGGTAAAATATAATAGCTGTTTTATTTAGCACCCCGCGCTTATAAGGAATTGCGCGGGTGTGCCTTTGCGGGCAAGGAGGAAGAAATGAGCATGAGGCAGAAAGTTTTACTTAAAATTAAGAGCGTAGAGTTGAATAAAGTTGACATGCCCAAGAAGGCATCCGCTTACTTCGGCGAAAATACCTTTAGCGTGGAGACTATGCAAAAGCATATCTCCAAAGACACGCTGGAAGCTTTCAAGACCTGGATATCCGAAGGTAAGACCATTACCTTAGAGCAGGCGAATGAGATCGCCAACGCCATGAAAGATTGGGCGATTGCTAAAGGCGCCAGTTACTATACTCATTGGTTCCAGCCGATGACCGGCCTTACCGCGGAGAAGCACGATAGCTTTATCTCCATTACCGGGCCGGGGAAAGTTATTGAAAAATTTTCAGGAAATAAATTAATCCAGGGCGAGCCCGACGCCTCCAGCTTTCCTTCGGGCGGGATACGCGCCACATTCGAAGCCCGCGGTTATACTGCCTGGGATCCTTCGAGCCCGGCTTTCATTATCGAAAGCAAACTCGGTAAGACCCTGTGTATCCCGACCATATTTATCTCTTATCACGGCGAAGCGCTGGACAAAAAATTACCGCTTTTACGTTCGGATGAGGCATTAAATAAATCAGCTTTAGGATTATTGAAGCTTTTCGGCCATAAAAACGTTAAAAAGGTATTTTCTACCTGCGGCCCGGAGCAGGAATATTTTCTGATCGATAAAAACTATTATAACTTGCGCCAGGATCTGATTATGGCCGGCAGGACTCTGGTTGGTGCGCCTTCGCCAAAGGGCCAGCAGTTAGAGGACCAGTATTTTGGAACGATTAAAGAACGCGTGGTTAATTTTATGTTTGAGGTAGCCGAGGAGGCTTATAAGCTGGGTATTCCGCTAATGACCCGCCATAATGAGGTTGCTCCTCACCAGTATGAATTTGCGCCGATCTTTGAAGAGTCAAACCTGGCCGCAGATCACAACCAGTTGTTAATGGAGATAATGAAAAAAATTGCCCTGCGGCATGATATGGTCTGCCTTCTGCATGAGAAGCCGTTTGCCGGAATAAACGGGAGCGGCAAGCATCTTAACTGGTCGCTGGCGGATGACCAAGGGGATAATTTACTGAACCCGGGCCAGACCCCCGAAGATAATTTGCAGTTTTTGGCAGTGTTGGCAGCAGTTTTGAGGGCGGTATATCTGCATTCCGATCTTTTACGCGCCTCGGTTGCTATGGCCGGCAACGAGCACCGTTTAGGAGCAAATGAAGCCCCGCCGGCTATCATCAGTGTATTTTTAGGCGAGCAGCTGACCGAAATACTGAACATGATTGAAAAAGGCGTGAAATCCAAGGTCTCCAAGAGCGACATTATTGATTTGGGGATAGGCAGGCTGCCGAAATTCAATAAAGATACAACCGACAGGAACCGCACTTCGCCTTTTGCTTTTACGGGGGCCAAATTTGAATTCCGCGCGGTCGGTTCATCCCAGAATATATCCACGCCCATCGCGGTAATCAATACTATTATCGCCGAAAGCCTGGATTATGTCGCGGAAAAAATTAAAAAAACCGCCGGGGGCAAAGATTTCAATACCGCAGTCCTTAAGGTCATCGCTGAAGTAGCCAGGGAAACAAAGGATATCCGTTTTGAAGGCAATAACTACGCTGAGGAATGGGTCAAAGAGGCCAGGAAGCGCGGCCTTCCCAATGTGGCGTCAACCTACGAGGCCCTGGAGGCGTTGACCAAAGAAAAAAATATAGCTCTTTTTGAGAGGTACAAGGTTTTCTCCAGGGAAGAACTTATTGCCCGTTACCATATCTGGATCCATATGTATAACCTGACTCTTGAAATCGAGGCAAATACCTTAAAAGAAATGGTCAATGCTTCGGTGGTTCCGGCAGGTTATGAATACGAGAAACTTCTTGCGGCTACCTTGCATGAGCTGGTTAACCTTAAGAAGACCGCAGGCTTAGCCTTGGATATGGGAGCGCTAAAAGACAAGAAAGAGCATCTGGCTGAAATAGTTGCAAAAATATACTATGTAAGGCGTAATACTTTGGCGATGGATAAGCTGCTGGAGAAGGCCTGCAAGGCAAGCGATGAAAAGCGCGCCGAGCTTTATTTTAAAGAGCTCAAGCCTTTGATGGAGCATATTAGGAAGCACGTAGACCAGCTTGAGTGCGTGGTTTCCGATGATGCCTGGGATCTGCCCAAGTACCGGGAAATGCTGTTCATAAAATAGGCCTGCCTGCCGGCAGGCAGGTTACCAAAACGGCCGGTTTTTTACTTGTATAAATAGAAGCAGATAGGCACGTTGCAGTGCTTGAGGCTAACTGTAAGTTAAAGAACATTGACGTTCACTAAGGGCAGAGTACCGCCCTTGAGTGAACGTTTTTTTTGAAATCTCCGCTGATTAATTATTAGGCAGGATATGATTACAATATTGATAGCTGACGACGAACTAAAGGCCAAAGAAGCGCTGGAGAAGATGCTCGCTCAGGAAGGGTATGCTTTTTCAGGGTCAGCCGAAGCGGGCAATGTGATCAGGGTCGTCAAGAAAGATTGTATCCGGGACCTGGCTTTTATTAAAGATGAGGTCATCGCGTTCGAAGAAGCATTATTTAACGAAAAAAAAGGGGTATTATATAAGTCTATTGTTGAGGCTATCGAGAAGCCCCTGATTGAACAGACTCTGGAGCGCACTGAAGGAAACCAGCTTAAAGCCGCCAGAATACTCGGGCTTAACCGGAATACCCTGCGCGCCAAAATAAAAAAACTGGATATTAAATTAGACAGGTATAAGCAATGATTCGAAATAGAATATGGATAATAGAGAAAAGCTGATAAAATTTGGTTTATACGATCCGCGGTTTGAGCATGATGCCTGCGGCGTGGGTTTCGTTTGTAATATCAAGGGGCAGAAATCCAACGCTATCATCCGCCAGGGTATCCAGGTTTTACGCCGGCTGGCGCACCGCGGGGCAGTAGGCGCAGACCCCAGGACCGGAGACGGCGCAGGGATCCTGATCCAGATCCCGCACGAATTCTTTAAGAAGGCTGCCGCTATCAATAAGATCGACCTGCCGGAGCCCGGAGCATATGGCACCGGCCTGGTATTTCTGCCTCAGGATCCCCAGGAGCGCGAATTCTGTAAGGAGGCTTTTGAAAAATCCATAAAAGAGAATGGCCAGATACTTTTGGGCTGGCGCGATGTCCCGATAGACGATTCTAATATAGGGGAAGGCGCCAAATCCACGCAGCCTGTTTTTGGACAGATCTTCATCGCCAGGGACAAATCCCTTAAAGAGCCTTTAGCCTTTGAGAGAAAGCTTTACATTATCCGCAAGCAGGTTGAGAATGCCGTCCGCGCCTCCGCTTTAAAACAGAAAAAAGCATTCTACATAACCAATATTTCCAGCCGCACATTTTCCTATAAGGGGCTGCTGATGCCCGGGCAGCTTGAGGATTTTTTTTCCGACCTTAAGGATGAAGATATGCAGAGCGCCCTCTGCCTGGTGCATTCGCGTTATTCCACCAATACTTTTCCTACCTGGGACCTGGCCCAGCCTTTCAGGTTCCTGGCGCATAACGGAGAGATCAATACCATCCGCGGCAACATAAACGGAGTTAGTGCCAGGGAACGGCTCCTGGCCAGTGAATTATTCGGCACAGACATAGAGAAATTAAAACCCGTTATTGTTGCCGGAGGAAGCGATTCGGCGGCCATCGATAATTTCTTTGAACTCCTGGTGTTATCCGGCAGGCCCCTGGAACATGCTATGATGATGCTTATTCCGGCAGCCTGGGAGCACGATACATCCATGGATAAGGAGCTCAAAGATTTCTACAAATATCACGCCTGTTTTATGGA
>JBAZIT010000035.1:0-10876 GCA_041651675.1 Candidatus Omnitrophota bacterium
GGCACAGCATCTGGAACACCGGCATCACAGTTTAAGGGAAATATTAGAGGATGTGTCGGTGCGGCCGGTAAGCGGGTTGATTATGGCGGCAGGAGTTATCTATGCCGCATTTAAGTTTGTGCGCTTTATCGGAGAGGGGATAATTAATAAATTCACCGATCCGCTATTCATTAATTTTTTCCAGCCGCTATTGGAAAAATTAACCTTCCATTGGCAGGAGAAGGGGTTCTGGTTCCATCTGCTTATCGGCGATTTGATCAACGGCAAGATTGATTTTAAGCAGTCCCTCGGGCTCTTAACCACGGCCCCTTATATCGAATTCGGAATGGTTTTGCCTTATGTCATATCCTTTTATTTTGTTTTAAGCCTCTTAGAAGATATAGGGTATTTGCCCCGTCTGGCGATATTATTGGATAACCTTTTACACCGGCTGGGCCTGCATGGTTATGCGATAATCCCGGTGCTCCTGGGCCTGGGCTGCAATGTCCCGGGCATTTTAGCTACGCGCGTGCTGGAATCAAAGCGCGAAAGGTTCATCGCTTCTACATTGATCTGTATCGGCGTGCCCTGCGTGCCTTTGCAGGCCATGATTTTCGGCCTATTGGGTAAATTCGGAGGATTTTATGTGGTAGGAGTTTATTTGGTATTGTTTTCCTTGATTTTAATATTAGGGACAATCCTGAACCGCACATTATCCGGATATAGCCCGGAATTTTTATTAGAAATTCCTCCTTACAGGTTTCCGCCGTTAACTATACTGGCCAGAAAACTTTTTTTTCGCATCAAAGGATTCGTAATTGAGGCAGTCCCGGTTGTCCTGCTAGGCGTTCTGGCGATAAATGTTCTTTTATACTTCAGGTTATTTGATTTTGTAACCGGCATATTTGCGCCTTTAGTCAATGGCTTGTTTGGTCTGCCCAAACAAGCGGTAGCTGCCCTGGCCATCGGGTTTTTAAGGAAGGATGTCGCCGTAGGGATGTTAGCGCCGCTGGGGCTTTCAGTTAAGCAGCTATTTATCGCGGTAACGTTATTAGCGGTTTCTTTTCCCTGTATCGCTACTTTTATTGTATTATGGAAAGAATTGGGCGTCGGGGACGTGATTAAAGCGACCCTGTTGATGATTACTGTCAGTATTATTCTGGGCGGGACGCTTAATTTATTAATATTAAGATAGGGTTTTTATTATGAAAAATATTTTTAAGAAAATAGGTCTAATTTTTATATTTTTTATTATTTTAGCCGTTATTTTCTTTGTAATCTCATTATTTTTTGATGAAGCGGTCCTGGTGCGCAAGGGGACATTTTACCGCGCTCAGCGAGCGGATAAAGTGGTGGCCCTGACTTTCGATGACGGGCCTAGCCCTATCTGGACTCCGCAGGTATTAGATGAGCTCAAAAAAGCAGAGGTAAAGGCTACCTTTTTTATGCTCGGGAGCCATGTAGAAAGATACCCGGCAATTGCCAGGCGCGTTTTAGCGGAAGGCCATGAAATTGGCAACCATACCTATGACCACCATGTCTTGATCTATTATAAGATGGAGGAATTGGAAAAAGAAATCCAGGAAGCGGAAGATGCGATTAAGGCCGTGACTGGCCAATCTCCCAGATATTTCAGGCCTCCCAAGGCCTGGCTTTCCTCCAGGGAAAAGAAAAAGATAGAAGAAATGGGGTATAAAATTGTATTATGGTCATTGAATTCCAAGGACTGGGTGACTTTCCACGATAAACAGATTACCTCCTACATTTTAAAACGTATTCAGCCCGGGGACATTATTCTCTTTCATGACAGCGGAGGGGTTTTCACCGCCGAAGGAGGAAATCGCGCTCAGACAGTTAAAACTATCCCCCGGTTAGTCAGGAAATTAAAGGAAAGGGGCTATAGGTTCGTGACAATTAGCGAGCTTATGGATAAATAGCGCTGCTCAGCCATGGGTAATCTTTATAAAAGCTATGCAAAGAAAAATAATACTGTTAATAATTGCTTTTTCTTTTTTTGGTAGTGGCCTATTTTTTTCATATAAGGCATATAAGAATTATCAGGCGCTTAAAATATTAGAGAAAAGAAAAGAAGCCTGGTTGGCCTTAGAGAAAAAGCTGCAGGCTAAAACCCTGCGTTTTCCAGGCACGGTCAGCGTAGTAATTAAAGACCTGGATACCGGCTGGGAGATAATGCAAAATGACGAAATTGCGATCCCCTCGGCAAGTTTAGTCAAAATTCCTATTATGTTTTCTTACTTTTATGCCAACCAGGAAGGCCGGGTAAGTTTCAAAGATACCTTAATCCTTAAGGGTAGCGATAAGGTAGCCGGATCAAAAGTATTGGGAGATTTTCCTGCTGGGAGCCGCTTTACGGTGGGAGAGTTGCTGGTCCCCATGATTACCCAAAGCGATAATTCTGCTACTAACCTCCTCATAGGCTTCTTAGGTTTGGATAGTTTAAACGCGTATTTTAAGAAGATGGGGCTCAAAAACACGAACTTGGCGCGCAAGATGCTGGACTTTAAAGAAAGAAGAAGAGGCAGGGAGAATTATACTACTGCCCAGGATATGGCTTTTTTACTGGAAAAGCTTTATCATAAAGAATTCTTAAATAAAGAAGTTTCCGAACAATGCCTGATGCTGCTTGGCGAACAGAAGATTAACGATCGTATCCCCAAAAAACTCCCCAAAGACGGGACATTTATCTGCCATAAGACCGGCTTAGAGAGGCATATCTGCCATGACGTGGGGATAGTTTATACCCGTAAAGGCAATTTTTTGATCTGTGTTTTAGTCCATCATAAAGACAAGACGGCTGTACGCGCAAAAAAACTTATTTCGGATATTGCCTTGTTTACCTATAATTATTATCAGAATCAGTCAGCTCGCGCCTATAATTGAACGGCAGGGGGAATAGATGATGGAGAAAATTTTAATCGTAGAAGACGAAAAAGACATAGTGAAAATGCTGGAGTATAATTTCAAAAAAGAGGGATTTACCCCTCTTTCTGTTACTAACGGTGATGATGCTTTGGATGCGGCGGTCAGGCATCAACCGGGACTTATTATCCTTGACCTTATGCTTCCCGGGATGAACGGTTTAGAAGTTTGTAAAGCCCTAAAAAATGAAAGAAAGACCTCAGGTATCCCGGTAATTATGCTCACTGCGAAGGCTCAGGAATCAGATAAGATTGTTGGCCTGGAATTGGGAGCTGATGATTATGTGACCAAGCCTTTCAGCCCCCGTGAACTTATTGCCAGGACCAAAGCGGTCTTACGCCGCGTAAAAGAAAAGGATAAACTCCCGGAAGTATTTAAGGCGGGCGATTTAACCCTGGATTTTTCCAGGATAAGCGTAATGGTTAAAGATAAACTCGTTGAGCTAACCGCAAAAGAATTTGAATTACTGAAAACTTTGATTGGTGTAAAAGGCAGGGTTCTTTCCAGGGATTACCTTTTGGATAATATCTGGGGTTTTGACCATGCCATTGAAATACAGACCCGAACTGTTGATGTGCATATACGGACTTTGCGCAAGAAATTAAAAAGCGAGGCAAAGCGTATTATTACCGTTAAAAATTACGGGTACCGTTTTGATAGGGAGGAGGATTAGTGCGGTTTCGCAAGAGCTTCAAATACAGGCTGTTTTTTTCTTATATAGCGGTAATCCTTATTTCATTCGGGCTTACCGCATTTTTTCTGGATAAGCAATTAGAAAACCATTCGCTTCAAGGCCTTAAGAGTTCCATTGTTACCCAAGCCCGGCTTATTGAAAGCCAGATCCCGCCTGAAAGCCTAAAGAAAGAAAATACCGCTAATCTAGGAGTCTTGGTTAAAAACCTCAGCCTAAAGAATAAATCCCGCATCACCATTATTGATGATCAGGGGAAGGTTTTGACTGATTCAGAACTGTCTCCAGGCGAAGTTTTAGATATAGATAACCACGCTACTCGTCCGGAAGTAAGAGCAGCCTTAAAGGGATTAACCGGTGATAGTATACGATATTCAGCAACCCTTAAAACCGATATGTTATATGTGGCTTTGCCGATTATGGGTAAAGACGGCGTAGTTGGGATAATCAGGATAGCTTTACCGGTAGCCAATGTTCAGAAGATCATGTTCGCTATCCGCAAAACGATTATACTCAATATCTTTTTTGCGTTGGGATTAGCGTTTATTTTAGCCTATGTTTTAATGACGAGTATCTCCCGGCCCCTGAATAAGATTATCAATGTTTCGCGCAGGTTTGCGGGGGGCGATTTTAGCCAAAGGATATACTATGATTCACATGATGAAATCGGCGAGCTTTCTTCCACATTAAACAAAATGGCTCAGGATATAGAAGGCAAGGTCAAGGAGATAGAAATACAAAACCAGCAGCTTAAAACCATTTTTCAGAACATGGTTGAAGGTATAATTGTTGCGGATAAATCCGGATGCATAGTTTCGGTTAATCAGGCTATCGAAGGGATATTCAATATTGAAAGCCGTAAAACTAAGGGTAGGCCATTTTTAGAGGTTATCCGTAATACTGATATGGCTGAGATTATCAGGATAGTTCTGGACGAAAGAAAATTTGTCTCAAGCGAGCTTTCGCTTGCTTATCCGGTACAGAGGGTATTCCAGGTTAATGCTTCACCCGTATTCGAAAAAGATCAGATAAGTGGATGCCTCCTAGTCATCCATGACGTAAGCGAGATTAGAAGGTTAGAGAATATCCGCCGCGATTTTGTAGCTAATGTATCGCATGAGCTAAAAACCCCTCTTACTTCCATAAGGGGTTTTGTGGAGACGCTTCTCGGTGGCGCGCTTGACGATAAAGAAAACAATCTTAATTTCTTAAAGATAATCCAAAATCACGCTGAGCGCCTGGATACTTTAGTTGATGACCTGCTTTCTTTATCCCACCTTGAGTCAAAGGAGATAGCGTTGGCTCTTGAGGATTTTAACTTGCACCATGAGCTTGATGAGATCATTTCGGGATTTAGGTCTCAGTTAAAAAAGAAAGGCGTCACGATAAAGAATGAGTTCCCGCCGGATATCTCGCTGAGAGCGGATAAAGGCAGGATAAAACAGGTATTTACCAATCTTATTGATAACGCCGTAAAATTTAATAAAGAAAAAGGTTTGATTAGGATTTATGCCCAGGAATTTAACGGAAGAATAAAAATTATCGTGGAAGATTCCGGTAGCGGTATCCCCACAAAAGATATTCCGCGTATTTTTGAGCGTTTCTACCGGGTGGATAAAGCGCGCTCGCGCGAACTCGGCGGGACAGGCCTGGGTTTGTCTATTGTTAAACACATCGTGGAATTGCACGCGGGCTCCGTCGGAGTGGAAAGCACCGAAGGCCTGGGCTCAAAATTTTTCTTCATTCTCCCCAAGTAAGTCTTTTTGACCCTCTAAAAAACTTTACCTATATTTTACCTGTCCTTGAAGCGCATTTAACGCCCTTCCTTTATACTTTAGCCATGAAAAGAAAAATCAGGAAATTATGGCTAAGGTTAATCCGCAGTATAAAAAAGCTTATCGACGATGAAATGCTAGAGATGGATTATTTTTACCGGCAATACGCTTAACACATGAAAGACACCGCTAAGATTATTATTGTAGAAGACGATAAAGATATCAGCGGGCTTATCGCGTACAATTTGCGTAAGGAAGAGTTTTTAGTAGAGCAGGTTTTTGACGGTTACGCTGCGGCCGATAAAATAAGGAGCACGCATTTTGATATAGCGATAGTTGATATTATGCTCCCGGGCATTGATGGATTCGATATCTGTAGAGAGATAAAGAGCGGAGATAATCCTTCGTTCGGGACGTTTGTCATAGTGGTAAGCGCCAAGCATAGCCCGCAAGATAAGCTCTATGCGCATATTATGGGAGCGGATTGTTATTTTGCCAAGCCTTTTAGCGTCGCAGTATTATTAGGTGCTGTAAGGGAAATTAAGGCAATGCTGGATAAGGAATTCGTAGTTAACCAGAAATAACATTTCAGGGCCAGGTAAGGGAAACATAAAGAAAGGAGAGGGAAAAATGAAGAGGTTTTTAACGGTAGCGGTGCTAACGGGGTTTATGTTTTTAAGTTTAGGCACGGATTCTTATGCCGGAGAAATAGATCTATTATTGCAGAAGCTGGTAGATAAAGGAGTTTTAACGCCAGGCGAAGCGCAGCAGGTCAAATCTGAAACTAAAGAAGAGATCCGTAAGGAGATAGCCCAGGCTAAATATGATCTCCTTCCTGAATGGCTTCAGAAGGTAAAAATGAAAGGCGATTTCCGACTTAGGTATGCTAACACCAAACAAAAAGGGTCAAACGACGATAGTAAGGGACAGATCAGGGTACGCTTGGGTCTGGATACAAAAATTAACGACCAGATGAAAGTTGGGATAGGTATGTCAACCGGTTCAACTTCTAATCCACGTTCCACCAACGCAACTATTGCCGACTCTAACGGCCCAGCTTCATTCAAGTCCATTATCTTGAATTATGCCTACGCTTCGTATTCGCCGACTACCTGGTTGACCTTAACGGGTGGTAAATTCAAAAACCCTATCTGGCAGCCTAATGATTTGTTGTGGGACGGCGACTTGAATCCGGAAGGTGTCAGTGCGCAGTTAGACTATAACCTAAGTCCTTATCTGGGCTTATTCTTAAACGGAGAAGTCTTTGCCCTAACCCAGGATAGTCCTAGTAATTCCGCTCGCACAATGTTTGTGATCCAACCGGGGGTAAGGTATAACTGGAGAGATAAAGTAAACTTTAAAGGCGCGGTTGCCGGATATTTTTTCACCGGTTTAAAGGGTAGATCCAGGTTTACCAACAGTAGCGGGACTAATTCTACAACAGGCGCGACATCAATAAGCGGGGATTATAAATATAACTATAATTCTTTTAACCCCAGTGTTGAGATTGGGTTTAAAGATCCGTTTGCCGGAGTTCCGTTATTAGCTAAGTATGTTCCGTATGCCGGCATATTCAGCGATTTTATTTATAATCCCGATCCTGGTACTGGTAAGAGCGGTTTTGATGCCGGAATTAAATTCGGTTCGGAAAAAGTCGGCGATTGGGGGCAGTGGCAGGGGAAAGTCCTCTTTGCTAAATTGGGAAGAGATGCCTGGCTGGATATCCTGCCGGATTCTGACCGCTATAACGGTAAGACCAATATGAAGAGCGTTGAGGCGGTCCTTGAATACGGCTTAGGTAAGAATTCCAGCCTTGTCCTGGATTATTATTGGGCAGAGTCTTTGACAAAGGCCACTACCGGGGCGACCGCCGGAAATTTTGGGCCTCAACAGGTTTTACAGGTTGACTGGAATTTGAAATGGTAATATTAGATAAGAAAAAGGAGAGAGAGATGAAAAATACAGTAAAGGCATGGTTAGTATTAAGTTTACTTCTTGGATTTGCTTTACCCGGATATGCCGGCGGACCTTACGGAGAAAATAAGAGTAAGGTAATTATTGAAGGTTCAACCACAGTCCTTCCTATTACTCAGGCAGCAGCAGAGTTTTTTATGCGCCAGAACCCCGATACAGAGATTGTCGTGCGCGGAGGCGGTTCAGGCGTAGGCATAGCCTCTTTGATAGATAAAACCTGCGATATCGCGGATTCTTCACGTGCAATTAAAGATAGCGAATTAGATAAGGCCAGTTCTAACGGCGTAGATCCGAAAGCGCATGTTATTGCCATGGACGGAATTGCGGTAATTGTAAATTCGGCTAATCCCGTAGCCGCTTTAAGCAAAAAGCAGGTAAAGGCCATATTTACCGGCGATATTTCCAACTGGAAAGAAGTCGGTGGTAAGGACGAAAAAATTGTTGTGGTTTCCCGCGATACTTCCAGCGGCACCTTTGAGGCATTCGCTGCCCTGGTGCTCGGAGGCCAGAAGGTCAGGACAGGTGCTTTGATGCAGGCATCCAACCAGGCGATTACTTCCATAGTCAGCCGTACGCCTGCTGCGATCGGATATGTCGGTTTGGGGTATGTTTCTTCGGAAGTAAAAGCACTGGATATAGAAGGGGTAAAACCCACAAAAGAAACAGTACTTACCGACAAGTACCCGGTATCCCGGCCGCTTTATATGTACACTAACGGCAAGCCGGTTAACGCAACAAGTGATTTTATTAATTTTGTAAAAAGTAGAGAAGGACAAAAAATTGTAGATGAACAGGGGTTTGTGGCCTTAAAATAGGCAAAAGCATAAAATATGGCAAGCCTTAAAGAAAAGTTATATAAGTGGGTGTTTACGGCTCTGGCATTCGCTTCGTTAGTATTCCTCATCGGCATTGTTATTATCCTGTTCAGGGAAGCACTGCCTGTTTTTAAAAAGGTAAAGGTATTGGAATTCTTGTTTGGCAGGTTTTGGTATCCGACCTATGAGCCGCCGGAGTTTGGGATCCTACCCTTGATACTGGCTTCGGCCTGGGTTACTATTGGCGCGGTCCTGGTATGTGTGCCTTTAGGCGTGGGGAGCGCGTTATATTTAAATGAATTAGCCGGGACTAAGCAGAAGGCGCTGCTTAAACCCCTGGTTGAATTGCTGGCCAGTATCCCCTCGGTAGTTTTCGGGTTTTTCGGTATGGTCATCGTTACACCGTTTTTACAGGAGTTATTTCATCTCCCGACGGGCTTGACCGCTTTAAATGCAAGCCTAATCCTGGGGATTATGGCTACGCCCACTGTGTGCAGTATTTCTGAAGACGCATTGAATTATGTCCCTAAATCATTCCGGGAAGCTTCTTTTGCGTTAGGCGCAGATAGATGGCAAACCTTAACGCGCGTAGTGATTCCGGCTGCCGGTTCAGGTATATCTACGGCGATAATCCTTGGGATGAGCCGGGCAATAGGCGAGACAATGACTGTTTTGATGGTTGCCGGAGGCGCTGCGGTAATCCCGCATACATTTCTGGAGCCGGTCAGGCCTATGACCGCAGCAATTGCCGCGGAGATGGGAGAAGCACCGATGGGAGGAGCGCATTATCACGCTTTGTTTGCTATAGCCTTGGTCCTGTTCTTTATTACTTTTGTATTTAATGTTATCGCGGAGTTAATCAGCAGGCGTTTTCGTATAAAATTGGGCTTAAGCGGATGAAAAGAAAATATATCCAGGGCATAGGGTTCAGCGGGTTATTTTTATGCATGTTCTCCACGCTTTTTTTTCTGGGGTTAATAATATATTTTATTACTGTCAGGGGAGCCGGCGTAATCTCCTGGGATTTTCTTACCCAGGCCCCGCGTTCCGGGATGACCCAGGGTGGAGTTGCTCCGGCGATTATCGGAACACTCTATATTACTTTAGGCGCGATACTCTTTTCTCTACCCTTGGGACTTGCCTGCGCGATATATCTTTGCGAATATTCGCCGAAAGGCTTTATCGTCAATATTATCAGAATGAGCATCAATAATTTAGCCGGTGTACCGTCGGTTGTCTTCGGGCTATTCGGACTGGCTGTTTTCGTAAAATTATTCGGATTCGGCATATCCATCCTTTCGGGAAGCCTGACTTTGGGGATATTGGCGCTTCCTTTGATTATTTCTTCAGCCCAGGAAGCGCTTCTAGCAGTCCCCCAGTCCATAAGAGAGGCGTCATTATCCTTGGGCGCGACTAAATGGGAAACGATTAAAAGGATAGTTTTACCTGCGGCCCTACCCGGGATTTTAACGGGGGTGATTTTAAGCATAGGCAGGGTTGCCGGCGAGACCGCGCCTATTCTTTTTACCGCCGCGGCTTTTTATATGCGCGGTTACCCTAAATCTATATTTTCAGAGGTAATGGCTTTACCTTATCATATTTACGCCTTGATGACAGAAGGGATCCATCCGGAGCAGCAGAGGGCAATAGCTTATGGCTGCAGTTTAATTCTTTTATTTATAGTCTTGTTTATTTCCGGTATAGCGATATTTATCCGGCAAAGACAGAGGGCGAAGTATGGATAAAAATATAAAAATGAAGGCGCAGGATATAAATTTCTTCTATGGCAAGCATCAGGCCTTAAAGAATGTAAATATAGATATTTATGCCAATCAAGTTACCGCTTTAATCGGGCCATCAGGCTGCGGCAAATCTACGTTTATCAGGCTGTTCAATCGTATGAACGAGCTTATCCCGCATACTACGCTTAAGGGGACCGTTTCCCTCGACGACACCGATATAAACGCTCCTTCCATAGACCCCGTGCAGATAAGGAGAAGGGTGGGGATGGTTTTCCAGAAACCCAATCCTTTTCCGAAAAGCATTTTTGAGAATATCAGCTATGGGCTTAAGGTTAACGGAATAAAGGATCCTGATTTTATTGAAGAAAAGGTGGTAAAATCATTAAAGAGGGCCGCTTTATGGGAAGAGGCAAAAGACAGGCTTAATGACAGCGCGTTTAAGTTATCCGGAGGTCAGCAGCAAAGGTTATGCATAGCCAGGTGCCTGGCCGTAGAATCTGAAGTAATCCTTTTTGATGAGCCCTGCGCCAGCCTTGACCCGGTTTCAACAGCTAAGATCGAAGAGCTTATCCTGGAATTAAAAAAGGATTATACTATTGTTATTGTTACCCATAACATGCAACAGGCAGCGCGGGTGGCGGATTACACGGGATTTTTTCTTCTGGGTGAGCTTATTGAATTCGGCAAGACTCAGGATATTTTTACCGCGCCTAAAGATAAACGCACCGAAGCGTATATCACAGGCAGGTTTGGATAAGGAGGGGGTAAAATGGAAAGGCATTTTGACGCAGAGTTGAAAGATTTGAACAACGATATTTTAAAGATAGGCACTCTCGCGCAGGAAGCAATCTATAAATCCATTGAGTCACTGAAGGACCGCGATAAAGATAGGGCTAAAACTGTGATTGAGGACGATAAAAAGATTGACGAACTGGAGCTGGTTATAGACGAAAAGTGCCT
>JBAZIT010000036.1:0-10819 GCA_041651675.1 Candidatus Omnitrophota bacterium
TCGTGGTGCGGGGCTTCTTCGTCGGAAAGCGCAGTTTGGCAGCGCGGGCACCAGTTGATGATCTTATCGTCCTGATAAATTAATCCGTCGGGCTTTTTGCTCCAGAGGCTGACAAAAGCCTGTCTTATTGCCCGGGAATATTCTTCATCCATGGTAAAACGCAGGCGGCTCCAGTCGCAGGAAGCTCCCAGTTTTTTAAGCTGGCGGATAATAGTTGAGCCGTATTGTTCTTTCCAGGCCCACACGCGTTCAATAAATTTTTCCCGGCCCAGGTCCTGGCGTTTTAACCCTTCTTTGGCAATTGATTTTTCAACTACATTCTGCGTGGCTATGCCGGCGTGGTCAACTCCCGGCATCCAAAGAGTTTCAAAACCTTTCATCCGGTGGTAACGGATAAGTATGTCCTGGATACTGTTATTCAGGGCGTGGCCCATATGTAAAATGCCGGTTACATTGGGCGGAGGGATGACTATAGTATATGATTTTTTCGGGGGATTTACTTTGGCGGCGAATAGATTATTTTCTTCCCAAAACTTATACCATTTATCTTCTGTATCTTTGGGGTTATATTGCTTAGGAATTTCATCTATCATTTCAGGTTATCTTTTAAAAGTTTGTATTCTACGCTGTCCACCAGGGCCTGCCAGCTGGCCTCAATGATATTCTCCGAAACGCCGATAGTATTCCAGGAATCCAGTTCATCCTGTGATTGGATCAGGACCCTTACCGGGCTGGCTGTCCCGGCTTTCTCATCCAATACCCGCACCTTAAAGTCAGATAAGTGCATCTTGGCCAGGGTCGGATAAAAATCTTTCAAGGCTTTGCGCAAGGCATTATCCAGGGCATTGACCGGGCCGTCGCCATCGGCGGCAGTGTGTTCTTTTACGCCCTTGACTTTAAGCCGGATGATCGCTTCAGTAGTGATCTTATTATCGGTTTTCTTTTCGATGACCACGCGGAAGCCCTCTAAATCGAAAAATTTCTTGTATTTCTTGAACGCGCGTTTCATTAAAAGTTCAAAAGAGGCTTCGGCTGCCTCAAAATGGTACCCCTGGTGCTCTAACTTCTGGACCAACTGTAGAATTTTTTTGGTTTTTGGGTCTTCTTTTCCCAAATCCAGGTTTAAATCCTTTGCCCTGATCAGGACACCGGTTTTACCGGCAAGTTCCGAAACCAGGATCCGGCGGTGATTTCCCACCAAAGAAGGATCAATGTGTTCATAAGTCCGGGGGTTCTTCATTACGGCATTAATATGCATCCCGCCCTTATGCGCAAAACTGGAGGCGCCCACATAGGGCTGGCTGACTGACTGCCGCATATTGCTGATCTCGCTGACAAAATGCGAAACATGGGTTAATTCTTTTAATTTATCATCCGGCAGGCAGTCAATGCCCATTTTCAATTTCAGATTGGCGATGATCGGGATCAAATCCGCGTTTCCGCAGCGTTCGCCGATACCGTTGATCGTCCCCTGGACCATATCCGCCCCTGCTTCTACTGCCGCCAGGGAGTTAGCCACTGCCAGGTCCGCGTCATTATGGCAATGGATCCCTAAGCTAACCTGGATCTTGGTTCTTACCTCCGTTACGATCCGGAAAACTTCCGAGGTGAGCGTTCCGCCGTTAGTATCGCAAAGGCAGACTGCTTTTGCCCCTGCTTCCTGCGCAGTAAGCAGGGTTTTCAAGGCGTAATCCTGGTTGGATTTATAGGCATCAAAAAAATGCTCGGCATCATAGAAAACAATCAAGCCTTTAGAGGCCAGGAAACTTACCGTATCACTGATCATTTCCAGGTTCTCGGCAAGCGAGGCCCTTAAAACGTCGGTGACGTGCAAATCCCAGGTTTTTCCCACAATGGTAATGACCTTAGCCTGGGATTTGACCAGGGATCTTATATTCGGATCCAGGCTGGCCTTGGTATTTAAGCGCCGGGTCATGCTAAAGGCCGTAAGCTGGCTGTTTTTCAGCCGGAGCTTGGACATCTTCAGGTAAAACTCCATATCCTTAGGGTTTGAGCCTGGCCAGCCTCCTTCGATATATTGCACGCCCAGCAGGTCCAGCTCTTTGGCGATACTTACCTTGTCCATCACCGAATAAGAGATGCCTTCGCCTTGAGCGCCGTCGCGTAACGTGGTATCGTAAAGTTTTACTTTAGGCATATTCAACCTCTTTATTTTCCTAAACCGAATTTTTCATGCAGCGCCTTTACCGCTGTCTCGGCAAATTTCTTCTGGATTATGCAGGAGATGCTGATATCGGAAGTAGAGATCATTTCAATGTTGATCTTTTTATCGGCTAAAACTTCGAACATCTTGGCGGCTACGCCCGGATGGGATTTCATGCCTACTCCGACGATGGAGACGCGGGCTATGTCATTATCCTCTAAAACTTCCCCCGCGCCTATCCCCTTAGAAACTTTTTTGGTAATTTTGAGCGTCTTGGCTGATTCGGCCTTATTAATGGTAAAAGATATATCGGTTGAGCGCAGATGGCTGACGTTTTGCACGATCATATCCACGCTTACGCCTTTAGTAGCCAGTTCATTGAATATCCTGGCGGCGACCCCGGGGTGGTCAGGGACATCACAAACAGTAATTTTAGCTTCTCCCTTGTTTAAAGTTATGGCTGAAACAACTACATCTTCCATGTT
Organism: Candidatus Omnitrophota bacterium; assembly: GCA_041651675.1. GTDB lineage: Bacteria > Omnitrophota > Gorgyraeia > Gygaellales > Profunditerraquicolaceae > UBA6233. Next base: position 2,650 of record JBAZIT010000036.1, read on the forward strand.
TTTAACCTCCTTAACGATCAGCGTTCCGGTTGCGTTTTCAAAACTTGAACGCACATGAATCGGCACATCAAATTTTTTCGCTACTTCTATAGAACGCGCCTGCATTACCTGGGCGCCCAGGGAAGCCATCTCCAGCATTTCATCATAAGTGACCGCTTCTATCTTCCTGGCTTTTGGCTCGATCCTCGGGTCAGTGGTATAAATGCCTTTTACATCGGTATAGATCTCGCATTCATCCGCCTTTAATTCTTTGGCCAGCGCAACGGCGGTTAAATCCGATCCGCCGCGGCCCAGGGTAGTAATATCCTGGTTGATGGTCACTCCTTGGAATCCGGCGACGATCACGATCTTACCCTGTTTTAAGGCTTCTTTGATCTTATCGGCGTTGATCTTAATGATCCTGGCCCGGGTGTGGCTGGTATCGGTAATAATGCCGACCTGGGCGCCGGTAAAAGATATGGCCTCAAAACCTAACTTATGGATCGCCATAGCCAGGAGCGCGACCGATATCTGTTCTCCTGTAGATAGTAACATATCCATCTCGCGTTCGGAAGGATCGGGGTTTATTTTATCCGCCAGCTCGATCAATTCATCGGTAGTGTCTCCTAAAGCCGAGACCACGACCACCAGGTTATGCCCTTTTTTACCGTAGCTGACTACTCTCTCGGCTACCCGCTGGATCCTTTCGACATTGGCAACGGAAGAGCCGCCAAATTTCTGCACGATCAATTTCTTGCTCATTTATTTATTTTTCTCCGTTTAAAAAGTTCAACTCGCGTTCTTGATGAAATAATCCATTAATTCATGGCCCTTTTCAAAATAAAGATCGGATTTCTGGGCCTCTTTTTCACTGTAATTTAAGAATCCCCGGGCAATAATGTCCTGGCCAAAGATACCGAAAGGCACAGGGTCGGCAACGTGAGTTTTCAGGGCAACCGGAGTAGCATGGTCCGGCATAACCAGGATCCTGAAATTACGTTTGCCTTTATAAGCTTTTAATAGCGTGCCTACGACCATCTGGTCAAACCTTTCAATAGCGGTAATTTTTTCCCGCAGGTCTCCATTATGGCCGGCTTCATCAGCCGCTTCTAAGTGCACAAATACAAAATCATCTTTTTCCAGCACTTTGACTGCCGCCTTGGCCTTGCCGGAGTAATCCGTGTCGTAGTACCCTGTTGCTCCGGGAACGTTGATCACCTCCAGGCCCAAGAGCCTGCCGATACCTTTGATCAGGTCAACCGCAGAAATAACACTGCCGGTTAAGCCGTATTTATCCAGGAATTTCGGCATGGCCGGCTTTTTCCCCTGGCCCCAGAGCCAGATCATATTAGCCGGGTTTTCCTTCAGGTCAATGCGCACGAGGTTTATTTCATGTTTGGCCAGGATATTGCGCGATTCTTCCATCAATTTAACCAGGATATCGGCGCCGTCACCCTTAGGCAAATTTTTGGCAATACTTTTACCGGTAATATCATGCGGGGCAAGGCAGCGGACAGCTTCCAGGTGCTCTTCAGCGCCGCGCTTGACCACCATCAGATGGCGATAGCTTATTCCGGGATAAAATTTAACGCGGTTAGTCCCCAAATGCTGGTCGATAAATTTAACCAGGATCGCCGCTTCCTTGGTGCTGATATGCCCGGCGCTGTAATCCGTAAGTTTATCTGCCGAGGTCGTAATAAGGTTACAGCGAAAAGCCACATCATCATCTTCCAGCTCTACTCCCAGGTTAGCTGCCTCCAGCGGCCCTCTTCCGCTGTAGTATTTTTTAGGGTCATAGCCGAAAATACTCATTTGGGCTACGTCTGAACCCGGGATAAAACCGGCAGGTACGGTCTTGACCCTCCCGATCCGGCCATGCTTGGCAATATAATCCAGATTAGGGGTTTTTGCCGCTTCCAACGGAGTGCGCTCGCCTAATTCCGGAAGCGGATAGTCACTCATTCCGTCGCAAACCAAAACAATATATTTCATATCAACCTAACCAGGTTTTTAACCATCTTATCCTTGGAAGAAAATGGGCCATCTTGTTTTTTCGCAGCTACCAGATACGCAACATATTGTTTATTGCAGATACTGTTAGCTACCGCCAAGTCTAACTTTGCTCTTTGGACCAGGAGCCGGGCCTTCCGGATCAACTTATTCCCTTTTAACTCCGGCTCAAATTTAAATCCAATCAAGAATGAACCCGGGCTTATTTTGCGCAGAGAATCAATTATTTTGGGAGTAGGCTTAAGCTCCAGCCTTAGGGCCTTGAGTTCCGAACTTATCTTCTTACGGGCCTTTCGGATTCGCGGCGCATAATCCGAAACCGCGGCCGTATGGATTACGGCAGCGTAATATGTTTTCTTAAGCTCACTTTTTAACAAAGAGCGTAATTCATCGAAAAATCTGAAATTTATTACCCTTACCGTTTTATTTTTATAAACTCTCTCTACCGGCCCGAGCATAAGCGTAACCCTGGCGCCCTGTTCGGCTAATTTTTGCGCTAATAAAATACCGGTTGAGCCGCTGGCGGTATTGCTGATCACTCTAACCGCGTCAATAGGGACCCAGGTTGGTCCGGCGGTAATCAAAACCCTTTTGCCTTTTAAATTAGTAGCCAATCTCTTGCAGCAGCGCCTTTATTTCGGGCTGGATTAATTTTGGTTCTTTTACGCTTTTTATCGCCCTGTCCGGGTCCTTCAAGCCATGCCCGGTCAATATGCAGGTTATTTTTGCCGGAGCGGATTTTTTAAAGTAGCCGTTGTTGTTGAGTTTGACTAACCCGGCGATAGATGCCGCCGAAGCCGGTTCAACAAATACTCCGTCATGAGCAGCCAGCATTTTATAAGCAGCCAGTATTTCATCATCCGAAACCATATCGATCAGCCCTTGAGATTCATCCCTGGCTTCTTCCGCCTGCTTCCAGCTTGCCGGATTACCGATGCGGATAGCGGTAGCGATCGTTTCAGGTTTTTTAACCGGATGGCCCCGGACAATGGGAGCTGCGCCTTCTGCCTGAAAACCCAGCATTTTCGGTAATTTTTTAGCTAATCCCGCGGAACGGTATTCTTTATATCCTTTCCAGTAAGCAGTGATATTTCCGGCGTTCCCTACGGGCATAACCTGGAAATCCGGGGCGTCCCCGAGAAAATCGCAAATCTCGAAACTGGCGGTTTTCTGCCCTTCGATCCGGAAAGGATTAAGCGAATTAACCAGGGTGATCGGATACTTTGCAGTGATCTCCCGCACTAAATTCAAGGCATCGTCAAAATTTCCCTCTACCGCTAAAACCTGGGCTCCGTGGATCAACGCCTGGCTCAATTTACCCAGGGCAATTGCTCCGCTGGGTATAAGCACTATGCATTTTATTCCGGCCCGGGCAGCATAGGCTGCTGCCGACGCAGAGGTATTTCCGGTTGAAGCGCACATTACCGCGCCGCTTCCCTGTTCGCAGGCCTTGGATATCGCCATGGTCATTCCGCGGTCTTTGAAAGAACCGGTAGGGTTAAGCCCTTCGTATTTTAAATAAACTTCCAGTCCTTTTCCTAAAAGTCTACTTAAATACGCCGAATAGATCAAAGGCGTATTGCCTTCATTCAGGGTAATTACCGGGGTTTTTTCGGTTACCGGAAGGTATTTTCTATACTTATCAATTAACCCCTGATATCTCACAGTTCCTCCATCCGGATCGCTACCGATTTTTCTTTTAGCGCATCCAGCCGGTCAATTATACTCAAGGCCTGGCGCATATTCTTCTCTTTTGCTTCATGTATCAGCATGACTATCGGGACAAGCTGGGTTTTGCTGCGTTCTTTCTGGGTGACCGAAGCAATACTGATGCCGAACTTGGCCAATATACCGGATATTTTAGCCAATACGCCCGGCAGGTCCCGGGCCATAAAGCGGATGTAATAGCGGCTTTCAAAATCGTCGATCTTGCGTATCCTCTTGACGGTCTTATCCGCTACGATATTCAGAGTAGGCCTGAAGAACCCGGCCTTAATATCCTGGGTTAAATCCACCAGATCCGAAACTACGGCCGAAGCTGCCGAAGACTGGCCTGCGCCGGGACCGTAAAATAAAAGGTTTCCCGCCAGGTCGCTGGAAACGTAAATAGCATTGAATACTCCGTCAACCGAAGATAGCAAATGGTCTTCAGGGATAAGCGTAGGATGCACTCTTACTTCCAGGTCCGCTCCTTCCTTTTTGGCAATGGCCAGTAATTTTATTTCAAAGCCCATCTCTTTTGCGTAATTTACATCAGCCAGGGAAATACGTGAAATCCCCTCGGTAAACACATCTTTTAGCTCCACGAACCTGCCAAAAGCCAGGTAGGTAAGCAGGATCAACTTATGCGCCGAATCCATCCCTTCTATATCCAGGGTCGGGTCTTTTTCCGCAAAACCTTTTATGCGCGCTTCCTTTAGAGCCTCCGGAAAGCTGCAGTTATTTTTAGACATCGAAGACAGGATATAATTAGAGGTTCCGTTGACAATACCCAGGATTCCGTTAAACCTGTTGGCGACTAATCCTTCGCGTAAGGATTTAATGATCGGGATACCCGCTCCCACGGATGCCTCAAAATAGATATTCTTTCCCCGGTCAGCTGCTTCGCTGAATAATTCCTGCCCGTGCAGCGCCAGGAGAGCCTTATTGGCGGTAACCACATTCTTGCCTTTCTTCAAGGCTTCGATAATAAGCTCTTTGGCCGGATGTATGCCTCCCATCAATTCAATTAAAATATCTATTTGCGGGTCATTGATGATATCCCGGGCATCCCTGGTCAGCATTGCTTTGTCTACATTGACATTACGTTTGGAAACTATATCCTGGTCGCAAACCTTTTTGATGTTTATTTCCAGTCCGGTTTTCTCGCAGAGCAGCGCTTTGCGGTCGCGGAGTATCTTGACTACCCCTGAGCCGACATTACCAAACCCCACTAAGCCCACGTTAATTCTTTTCATCATTCTTCCTTTTCTTTCTTGACATAATAACCTACGGTTTCACCGATGATCCTTTTATGTTTTTCGTCAACCGCCAGGAACTCAATGCGCGTGTCATAGATCATATCTTTCATTATCTCGCGGGACTCCAGGACCTTGCCGATCAGCATAATAGGGTGCGGATCAAAAGGAAGCCGGATCTCCAGGGCCAGGTTCACCCCGGGCTCAAAATTCCGGTTAGTAGTCAGCAGCATTCCGCCCAGGCTGATATTCTTGGTCTGGCTTATATCCAGATTATCGATTTCATTCATTATGCGGTAGGATACGATAAAACGCCCCATAACTCTCGGATAATTCCTTCTTTCCGGGCCGCGGTAGCTCATTTTTTACCTCCGTCTTTTACCAGGCACCACGCGACATATTCGTGGATCAATTTTTTTTGTTCCTCCTTCAAGTCTAAAAAGAACACCCTGATCATCGGGAGGTCATACTCGGTAGTCTCTCTTTTTACCTTGGGCGCTTCAACGCTTACTACTTTACCGCTGACTTCAAACCATTCAAAAGGCCGAAGGGGTATCTTGATCAGCATATGTATGATCGCGCCTACAGGTATGTTTTCGGCAGCCCGGAAACTTACTCCTGTTTCGCTGATATCCTTAATGGAAGAAACATCCCATTTTCGGGTCAAAGGGTCGCCGGTTTCAATGGAAAATTGAATGATCAGGGTCTTACGTATGCGCTCGGCTTTTCGTTTTTCCTGCTGATTATTTGTATTTTCCATAGTTTAAATTACCGGCTCCTCTTAGCCTATTTTAAAATTGGTCGGGGCGGACAGACTTGAACTGTCGACCTCTTGAACCCCATTCAAGCGCTCTAGCCAAACTGAGCCACGCCCCGTATAGTCTATTTTACTCTTCTTTTTTCTCCCGGGCCATTAAATCTTTAAACGCCTTAAGCGCGGGCTTATTCTTATAAAGTATGTTGTAAACTTCTTTAGTAATAGGCATATCCACCTTATACTTTAAACTCAAAGCCCGGGCGGATCTTGCCGTAGGCACTCCTTCGGCGATCATCTGCATATGGCTGGTAACCTGTTTCATGCTTTTACCTTGGCCAATCTTCTCACCGACCAATCTGTTCCGGCTATAAGGGCTGATGCAGGTAGTTACCAGATCGCCTAAACCGCTTATCCCGCTGAAAGTCCTGCTCCCGGCGCCCATAGCCGCGCCTAACCTGGAGATTTCCGCCAATCCGCGCGCCAGGATCGCGGCCTTAGTATTTGCCCCGAAACCCAGGCCGTCAGAGATCCCGCAGGCAATAGCAATGATATTTTTCAAACTTCCGCCCAGTTCTACCCCGATTACGTCTTTATTGGTGTATATCCTGAACCTGTCCGTCATAAAGATATCCTGCAGGAATTTATTTATTTTCCGGTCCGCCGAAGCAATTACCGCTACCGTGGGTACGCCCTTAGCGACTTCGTGGGCGATAGTCGGACCGGAGAGTACCGCTAATTTTACGGTTTCCAGTTCGCTGCGGATCACTTCGGATATCCTTTTTAACGTGCCTATCTCTATTCCTTTGGTTACGCTTAAATATATTGCCTTACGCGGATAATCCAACTGCTTAACTTTCTTGAGGACTGAACGCATATACTGTGACGGGACCGCTAAAACAATAAGGCCTTTATTCCTGACCGCCTCTTTAAGGCTGCTGGTTAGATTTATTCCCCTGGGTATTTTGATTCCGGGCAGGAATTTTTTGTTTTCCCTGTTCTTGTCCATATAGGAAATGTTTCCGGGGAATGCGCCCCAGATAGTCACCTTAAACCCTTTATGCGCAAGAAGTATAGCTAGGGTCGTTCCCCATCCGCCATCGCCTAAAATAACTATATCCGGTTTATTTTTCATCTGCACCCAGCGTCTCTTTAACCAGGTTTTTATCTTCCCGGGTAAGGAATCTTATCCCCACGTCATAATTATCGTAACCTTTTGTTTCAACCCTGACTACTTTGCCGATAATTCCGTTCTGGTAGATAAAAACCCTTTTTTCCATTTCTGCGCATAAGCTTAATACTCCCCGGTCAAAAGAAAGCCAGAGCACATCATCAGGGTTAACTGTTTCCCTGACATTGCAAAGAAGCCCGGCTGAGCTGATATTGGAGGTATAGCCATTAAGTAATTTACCGAGGGTCTCCTGTTTGCATACTTTGTAAGCTAAGGGTGTAGCGCAATCAAACCTGGTGAATTCCCTGCGCTCTTCAGTGCCGCGTATATTTTCCATATTATTTTATAGCCAAATTAAGTTTATTGGTCCTCAGTTTAGCTAAATCCCAGGCATAATCATAAAGGTGCAAACCTTTGCTTACGGCGATGATCTCGCCGTCATCAACCCCGATCTCTTCGGCCATATACTGTTTAACCAGCTGCAGCCCGCCGAGATTGGAAGGAAAACCTCCCCATAAATCCCAGGAGCGAAAATATAGAATAAAATGCAGCTTGCCGTAACGCACCCGGGTATCAATGATTCTCAGGCAGGGCGGGTCAATTAATTTTATATCCGAAGGCATGCCGATCTCCATTACTGCCTGGTTGGTCCCGAACCCTTTCTCTTTATAAAGCTTGATTACCTCTTCTATCTGGTTGACATTCAGGGGCAGCTCTCTAACCATGTCCTTTCCGTCTATATTTTGCTTTAATTTGACCCTTGGGTCAACCAGCCGTTCTCCGTAGGTATAATCTTCGGTTTCGGTTTTTGTGCCCGTAAGAAGGTAACTTAAATATCCCTGGACATAATCCATATCCGTAGGCGCGGGAATGCTCATTCCTTCAGGGATGATCGGAATGATCTGGTGTGCCGGTTTTTTTATGCGGATGGTAACAAAATCAAACTCCAGGCGTTTCTGGCCTTCATAGCTTCCCTTGGTTATGGTATAGACGTGGCCATGATCAAGTATTTCAGAGAGGCACTGGAACCAGGCATCATCTACGTCAAAAGCATCCACGAAAACCGGTTTCAATAATTCTTCGCTCATAATGTATTTAGCTGCTTTCCTTTCTTTTTTTGGAGCGGGAGAGGGGAATCGAACCCCCATATATAGCTTGGAAGGCTATTGTTCTACCACTGAACTACTCCCGCAATACCTCTTTGCGTCGGGTGCTGCGATACCTACAACGTTGGGTACCGCTTGGTAAAATTAATGGGCAGGAAAGGATTCGAACCTTTGAAGCGCAAGCGCAACAGAT
>JBAZIT010000037.1:0-10285 GCA_041651675.1 Candidatus Omnitrophota bacterium
ATACCGCTGATGATCATGGGTATTTTAGTAATTACTTTTAGCGCTTTTCGCTTCCGCAAGAGTTTAGGCTAGGGTTCTGAATTATTATTTTTTGAATTAAAATATTCTTGCTAGATTAAGGCATTGTGTCTATAATGAGCCAATGAAAACGAGAAACGCCGCATGCAAAGTAATCATTTTTTCTGCAAGCTTATTTTCCTGCGTTCTGTATTTTTCCGGGCGTTGCTTTGCGCTGGAAGCCCGGGAAACAATTTTTTACAATATCAAGCCCGTAGGGAGCTGTGAGTATCAGGATTTCGGCCCCCTGGAATTCCGCGGCAAAAAAGCAAAATTAATAATTTTTAAAACAGAGGCGGCAGGGTTTAAGGATAAAGAAGTAATTTTTAGCGAAAGTGCCCTGAGCCTGCCCTTATTGGTTAAACGGGATATTTCTTTTTTGTTCCATAAGGAGAATATCACGGAAGAATATTTTCCCGCTGAAAATTCTTTCAAGCTGACTAAATTCAAGGGAGGCAAGAAGACCGAGGAATATACCGTAAAAGGAAAAAGGCCCATACAAAACGCGATCCTCGTACCTTTTTCCCTGCGCGGGGAGGCTGACTTGAAAATAGGAAGTTCTTTTGAAATAACTCTACCCGCAGAATACACGGTAAGATTAGTCTCTGTGGAAGAGGTTACTGTCCCCGCCGGTAAATTCAAGGCCTATCATTTTACCAGCGAGCCTAAGAAATTTGAAATCTGGATAAGCGCCGATGAATTAAGGATCCCGGTTAAAATCAAGGGTCTGGGGGCTTTTGCTTATACTCTAGAAATGAAGAAACGCCTCGCCAGGCAAGAATGATCCGGGAATTAAAGCCCGGAATTAAATTTAATTATAATTTATTATAGCAGGAATTGGAAAACGCAAAAAACATGTTCCGCTCATTGAATTTCAGGATAAGGTTGATGATTTATGCCGCAAGTTACTGCAATATCCACGGCCTCTGGCAAAGCAGCAAGGAGTTGAAGATAACTTGACCAAGGGGTTAACCCGGCTTGACAAAATTTAATTTTTATGTTTTAATCAAAAAGTAGTTAAAAAACGGGGAGGTCGTTAAACGGCCTGAGAGTTCTGCTGGAATGAGCAGATTACCCGAGAAACCTGATCTGGATAATGCCAGCGAAGGGAAAGAAGAGAATCTTTTAGCCCTTATGCCTCTGGCAGAGGGTTTTTTGTTATAGAGAGCAACATGCCCGCCTGGCGGAAAAGGTGGGGTGTATGGAAAAAAGGAGGGGATATGCGTTTGGATGAAATCAAGATATCGCGGGCGATAATTGAGTCTTATCAGCAAAAATTAATCAAAGCCCTGGACGTAGAGGTGGCCATTGTCGGCGCCGGGCCTAGCGGTATGGTTTGCGGGTATTACCTGGCTAAGGCCGGCAAGAAAGTGGTTTTGTTTGAAAGAAAACTATCGGTGGGAGGCGGCATGTGGGGAGGCGGCATTATGTTTAATGAAATAGTGGTCCAGGAAGGGGCTAAAAAGATCCTTGAGGAATTCGGGGTCAGAGCAAGGAGGTACGCGGAGGGTTACTACCTGGCTGATTCTATAGATAGCGTTTCAACAATATGCTCTCAAGCCGTGCATGCGGGTTTGAGGATTTTTAACCTGATTAGCGCCGAAGATGTAATGGTCCGCTCCAAGCGCGTGTGCGGCTTAGTCTTAAACTGGACTGCCGTGGAGATGGCTAATCTGCATGTTGACCCGCTAACTATGCGGGCCAAATTCGTAGTAGACGCGACCGGCCACCCCGCGGAAATTGCCCGCATTGTTGAGCGTAAGTCCGGGATAAAGCTTAATACTAAAACCGGCAAGACGATGGGGGAACAGTCTATGCATGCGCAGGAGGGGGAGCAGACCATTGTCAAGAACTCTAAAGAGATATGCCCCGGGCTTTATGCCTGCGGCATGTGCGCTAATGCCGTATGCGGAGGAGCGCGCATGGGCCCGATTTTCGGCGGGATGCTGCTGGCCGGAAGAAAAGTAGCCAGAGATTTGCTTAAAAAGTTATAAGTTATTGGTTAATTAGCTATCAGACTGGTAAAGAATGAAAGAGACCGGATGAAAGGGACCGTTTCCCTCTAAAGATAAGGGAATAAAGATAAGGGAAACGGTCCCTTTTTTCTCTAAAGATAAGGGAAACGGTCCCTTTTTTCTCTAAAGATAAGGGAAACGGTCCCTTTTTTTAGTACCTTTTTTAATTTTAAAAGATATTGAGATTTTGCTTGACAAAGAACAAAAGTGAATATAATATACATAATATGAATACAAATTCATTAATTGAGGAAATAATCGGTAATGCCCAAATTCCTGCCAGTTTAAGCCGGAAAGAAAGAGATAAGCAGCTGCGTAAGGCTGATATTCTAGCTGCGGCAGAGCGCGTCTTTGCTTTAAAAGGCTATCATGGGGCGGCAATGCAGGATATTGCCCGCGAGGCCCAGTATGCCACCGGCACGGTCTATTTGTATTTTAAGGATAAAGAAATGCTTTATTTTTCCCTGCTGGAAGAGAAGATGAGGAATTTAACAACAGTATTAAGGCAGCAGACAGCCCAGGTTAGCGACGCTGAAGATAAACTGCGTATCTTTATGCAAGAGAGCTTGGATTTTTTTGAAAGGAATCAGGATTTTTTCAGGATATTCTTTTCAGAGGTAACCAAGGGGCCGATATTAAAAAAAAGGAAGCCCCCCAAGCCCTCCGGAATGCTGCAGCACAAAGAATTTGTCGAAGAGCTTATCAGTAGCGGACAAAAACAGAAAATAATAAGGAATGATTTTAGTGCAAAACAGATAGCAGATATTCTTGGATCAATTTTTATGGCTTTCATTTTTGATTGGTTGCAAGAAGGCCCAAAAGATAAGAAATTAAATACTGCGGCTGATTTTATCCTGGATATATTTTTAAGCGGAGCAGGCAGGAGAAAATGAGGGTAAAGGGTTCCTTAGTATTAATAATAATTTTATTCCCGTTGTTTTTTTCCAGTAGGGTAACAGCCGAAGAAACTCTTACCTGGCAGGATTGCATTAAAGAGGCAGCGAAAAACCATCCGGATTTAATCGCGGCAGTAGAGGAAACAAAGCAATCCCAGGCCGCTAAGAGAATTACTGCCAGCGCCCTTTACCCTCAGCTAGACGCTAGTCTGGATGCCTCAACCGCCAGGAGCGCCTCCGATCATAATCCCGCTTCTGTCGGCGATAGTTATAGTTACGGAATGAACGCGACCCAGTTGATCTTTGACGGCACCAAGACCATCCAGGATGTAAAAGCTGCTGCGGAGAATATAAAAGCCTCGCAGCAGAATTATAAATATACTTCTACGCAAGTCCGCTTGAATTTACGTACCGCCTTCGTTAATCTATTAAGGGCCCAGGATTTAATTAAGGTAACCGAAGATATCGTGAGGATAAGAAAAGAGAATTACGAGCTGATTACCTTGCGTTATGTATCCGGTTTAGAACATAAAGGCGCGCTGCTTACCGCGGAAGCAAATTTAGCCCAGGCGCTATTCCAGGTTGCCCAGGCAAAAAGGGACGTTGTGCTGGCGCAAAGGCAACTGACTAAGGAAATGGGGCGCAAGAGATTTATCCCAATGAGCGTAAGAGCAGATTTTAAAGTTAATGATTCAGCCAAGGATAAACCGGACCTTGAGTCCCTGGTAAAAAATAACCCCTATTTGCAGCAGCTTATCTTCCAGAAAAATGCGGCAGAATTCAGTTTAAAATCTGCCTACGCTAATTTTTCTCCCACGTTAACCGGCGCGGCCGGCGCAAATAAAGCCGGTAAACATTGGTTGCCTAAAGGCGATAACTGGAGTCTGGGGCTTAGCTTATCCATGCCTATATTTGAAGGAGGACTAAGGACCGCGCAGGTATCCCAGGCCCAGGCTTATTTAAGCCAATTAAAGGAGAATGAAAGAAGCACGCGGGACAGCCTGGTTGTTGCTCTGGAGAACACCTGGGTAGCCTTACAGGATGCCATTGAAACAGTAGGAGTTCAATACAAAACCCTGATTGCTACTGAGGAGCGTTCTAAAATAGCCGAGGCAGAATACGCGACAGGTTTTATTAGTTATGATAACTGGACGATTATTGAGGATAATCTGGTGCAGGCCAAGACCGCTTATTTAAATTCCCAAGCCAACGCTTTATTAGCTGAGGCAAATTGGATCCAGGCGAAAGGAGAGACACTAGAATATGCGAAAAATTAAATCAAAGATTATTGTTGTGATTTTAGTGCTATTAGCTGTTTCTGTGTTTATAGCGATCAAGATTAAAAGCAAAGAACAAAGCAGCGAGATCATTAGAGAAGTTAAACCTGTCCTAGGGATTATCCAGACGTATATTTCCACGACAGGGACAGTATACCCTAAAAACCGGTTGGAAGTAAAGCCTCCGGTTAACGGACGCATAGAGAGTATTGCTGTTAAGGAGGGTGAAAAGGTAAAAGATGGCCAGGTTTTGGCCTGGATGAGTTCTACGGAAAGGGCTGCCCTGCTGGACGCTGCCCAGGGGCAGGGAGAGGCAGTATTGAAATACTGGGAGCAGGTATATAAGCCTATATCGCTTTTATCTCCGATTGACGGAGAAGTTATTGTCGCTACGACCCAGCCGGGGCAGACCGTTACTACCAGCGATGCCGTAGTTGTCTTATCGGACCATCTGATTGTCCGCGCCCAGGTTGACGAGACCGATATCGGAAAGATCAAGCTCGGCCAGGGAGCTTTGGTAACTCTGGATGCTTACCTGGATACCAAGATAAAGGCGACTGTCGAGCATATATATTATGAATCCGAGACAGTAAATAACGTGACTATCTATAAAGTTGACCTTATCCCTGAAAAGACCCCGGAATTTTTCCGTTCCGGGATGAATGCGACAATAGATTTTAAAGCTGAAGGCAGAGAGGATGTTTTGCTCTTGCCGGTAGAAGCAGTGCGCAAAGAAAAAAGTGAAGATTATGTCCTGCTGAAAAATAATGGTAGTGATAATCCGGTTAAGCGCGTGGTGAAAACAGGCATTACCGATGATAAAAATTATGAAATTCTTTCCGGCGTAACTTCCTCAGATACGGTACTTGTTACGACAAAGAAATATGTATTCCCTAGCGCTGATAGCTCAGGCAGTAATCCATTTTTGCCTAATATGAAAAGAAGGGGATCAAACAAAAAATAATATAAATGATAGAAGTCAAAAATTTATCTAAAACTTACCAAATGGGCGATGTCAAGGTAGAGGCCTTGCGCGGAGTGTCCCTGAAAATATCTTCGGGAGAATTTGTCGCGATTATGGGCGCTTCCGGGTCGGGTAAGTCTACCCTGATGCATGTCTTGGGTTTGCTGGATAGGCCGGATTCAGGCCAGTATTATCTGGGGGGGGAAGAAGTAACCAAGCTTTCAGATAAAGAATTAGCTCTGGTAAGGAATCAACTGGTTGGTTTTGTCTTTCAACAATTTCATTTATTGCCTAGAATGACGGCTCTCGAGAACGCTGAGCTTCCTTTGATTTATGCCGGTAAGAGGCATTTGAAAGAAAGGGCGGCTAAGGAAATCGAAGGCGTTGGTTTAAAAGACAGGATGTTGCATCGGCCCAATGAAATGTCCGGAGGCCAGCAGCAGAGAGTGGCGATCGCCAGGAGTTTGGTAAACGATCCTCCGCTAATCTTCGCGGATGAGCCGACAGGGAACCTGGATTCCAAGAGCAAAGAAGAGATCATGGCCATATTGAAGAAGCTTAACCAGGCAGGCAAGACCGTGATTGTTGTTACTCACGAAAGCGATATTGCCAGCCAGGCCAGGAGGATTATCCAGATGCGTGACGGAGAGGTTATTTCCGATAAGGTTGTTTGCGCAGAGGCTAAACCTTCGGCATCCGGTATCCCGGAGGATTTAATAAAAAATATCTTAACAGAGTCAAATAAGGGGATAAAGGGCGGCATTGAGTTTTTAGATTATCTGCGTCAGGCTATTTCGGCTATGTTAGCGCATAAGATGCGCGCGTTCTTATCAATATTGGGTATACTTATCGGCGTAGCCGCGGTCATCGCCATGTTAGCCATAGGCCAGGGCGCGAAAGAATCCATTGAAAAACAGTTAGCCTCACTTGGCTCTAATCTTCTTATTGTCAGGCCCGGCGCCCACAGATCGGGCGGCGTAGCTTTACAGACCGGAGTAACCACGCGTTTTACTTTTCAAGATGTGGCGGCGATCAAGAAGCTGAGTGAATATGTAGACAGGGTGAGCCCTTCGGTATCGGACAGGGCCCAGATAGTCTATGGAAACAAGAACTGGAATACCCAGGTTGAGGGTGTTGGTGTGGATTATGCACAACTGCGTTCAGCTGTCCCGACAGTGGGAAGATTTTTTACCGAAGAAGAAGTAAGATTGAGGAATAAAGTGGTTTTGCTGGGTACGACTGTGGCCAGAGAAATCTTTGGAGAAGTTAACCCGATTGGCGAGACCATCAAGATAAATTTGATTAATTTTAAAGTAATCGGGATTTTGCCTGCTAAGGGCGCCGGCGGGTTCCGCGACCAGGATGATACCGTAGTCATTCCAGTAACCACCGCGATGTACAGGGTTTTAGGTAAAGAGTACATTGATTATATTTATGTGGAAGCAAAAAGCGCTGATTTAACCGAAGTGGCGCAGGAAGCAGTAAGCAAGCTTATTATTAAGCAGCATCGTTTGATCAGCAACGACCAAAAAGATTCATTTCAAATCTTCAATATGGCCGACATAAAGAATACGCTTACATCTACCACTGAGACAATGTCTTTATTGCTGGGAGCGATTGCGGCTATCTCGCTTTTGGTCGGCGGTATAGGTATTATGAATATTATGCTGGTTTCGGTTACCGAGCGCACGCGCGAAATCGGCCTGCGTAAAGCTATCGGCGCCAACAATAAAGATATTATGGTACAGTTCCTGATTGAGGCAGTGTTGATGTCGCTTATCGGCGGTTTAGCCGGTGTTCTGCTGGGCAGCGGCGCAGCGACATTAATAACTGTTTTTGCAAAATGGTCGGTAAGAGTCTCTCTGTTTTCAATAATCCTGGCCACGGTTTTTTCTTTGATTGTGGGCATAGTCTTCGGGATCTGGCCTGCCCGGAAAGCCGCTAAGTTGGATCCAATCGAAGCCTTAAGATATGAATAAACTTTAAATGAAATCCGCTAAAAATAATCCTAACGGTTTTACTAATCTTAAGCTTATATTGCGGGCGCTCCGGCACAGGAATTACCGTCTATTTTTTGCCGGCCAGAGCATATCCCTGATCGGCACCTGGATGCAGCAGGTGGCGCTGGCCTGGCTAGTCTATCGTTTGACAAATTCTCCTTTTTTATTGGGGATAGTGGGGTTCGCCGGGCAGATCCCTACTTTTTTATTTTCACCGTTCGCCGGAGTTTTTGCGGACAGGCATAACCGCAGGAATATGTTAGTCATAACCCAGGTTCTTTCGCTGGTACAGGCGTTAATTTTATCCCTGCTTATCTTAACCGGGAATATCCAGGTCTGGCAGATTATAGCTTTAAGCTGCCTTCTGGGAATCATCAATTCCTTTGATATTCCGATACGCCAGGCATTTACCGTGGAGATGATTGAAGACAGAGAGGATTTAGGTAATGCCATAGCCCTGAATTCTTCAATGGTTAATGCAGCCCGCTTAATCGGCCCTTCCCTGGCCGGCATACTGATAGCTTCAGTCGGCGAAGGGGTGTGTTTTCTTTTGAACTCCGTCAGCTATATTCCGGTTATCGCGTCTTTGTTAGCGATGAAGGTCAATAAAAAGAAGGCGAGCCCGCAGCATAGGCATATTCTTTCGGAGTTAAAAGAGGGTTTTAACTATGCTTTTAATTTTCTTCCGATTAAGATAATCCTTTTGCTCCTGGCGTTGGTCAGCCTGATGGGCGTGCCTTATCAGTTATTGATGCCGGTTTTTGCCCGGGATATTTTTCACGGAGGCCCGCTTACCCTCGGTTTTCTCGTAGCAATGAGCGGAATCGGCGCACTAGCCGGAGCGATTTATCTTGCTGCCAGGAGAAGCGTTCTGGGATTAAATAAAATTATTGCCTGGACGGCGGGGCTTTTTGGTTTGGGTATTATTGCCTTTTCTTTCTCCCGCGTCCTTTGGGTATCTATGTTGATATTATTAATCAGCGGTTTTGGGATGATGGTCCAGATGGCCTCAAGTAATACGGTTTTGCAGACAATTGTTGAAGAGGATAAGCGCGGAAGAGTAATGAGTTTTTATACAATGTCTTTTATGGGCATGGTCCCTTTCGGCAGTTTATTAGCGGGGAGCCTGGCCAGTTCAATAGGCGCGCCCAATACCCTGTTATTGGGCGGCATTTGTTGTATTGCCGGAGCAGGCATATTTGCCGTGAAACTCCCCTCAATCAGGGAAAAAGTCCGTCCGATTTACGCCAAGAAAGGCATTATTCCGGAAGTCGCCCAAGGAATTCAATCCGCAGCAGGATTCGCAAACTTCGCCAAGGATTAAAAAATAATCCCTTGTAACTTTTAGCTATTGCGCATAGAATATATAAAATAAGGAAGGCATGAAAAAAATATCCCTGGCACAAATCAAAATGAATCGTAAGGCCAAGGTCATCGAGATCCTGGGCGGCCATAATTTACAAAACAGGCTGATGAATATGGGAGTGCACAAGGGGAGGGAACTGCTTAAACTCAGCCATATCGGTTTAAGGGGCCCGGTAGTAATTAAGGTCGGCAGGAGTATCCTGGCTTTGGGGCACGGTGTAGCTACGAAAATCATCATTGAGGCGGAATGATAAAAAAAATTTATCTTATCGGTAACCCGAACGTAGGCAAGAGCGTGGTATTTTCGCGGCTTACCGGGGTGCAGGTAATCTCCTCGAATTATCCCGGTACGACTGTGGAGATAAGTAAGGGGTATTTGCAGTTAGGCGGGGAGAGGATTGAAGTTGTGGACTTGCCGGGGACTTATTCGTTAGAGTCGACTTCCTCCGCGGAAGAGGTAGCTGTCTCTTTGTTGAAAGAATATAATAAAGACGAGATCGCGGTAATCAATATACTGGATTCGACTAATCTGGAAAGGAATTTATTGCTTACCTTGCAATTGATTGAGGGAGGATTTCCGGTAATCGCCTGCTTAAATATGTGCGATGAGGCTGGGCATAGGGGGGTCCGTATAGACATTGGGAAGTTAGAAGATATTTTACATATTCCGGTCATTTCGACCTGCGCAATAACCGGAGCGGGCATAAAATTGCTGATTGAAAGAATAAAAGAAGCAGCAGCTGTTTTCAGGGATAGGCTTACCCATGAAGAGCGCTGGAAGGAGATCGGCCGGATTATTGAGCAGGCGCAGCATCTGGAACACCGGCATCACAGTTTAAGGGAAATATTAGAGGATGTGTCGGTGCGGCCGGTAAGCGGGTTGATTATGGCAGCAGGAGTTATCTATGCCGCATTTAAGTTTGTGCGCTTTATCGGAGAAGGGATAATTAATAAATTCACCGATCCGCTATTCATTAATTTTTTCCAGCCGCTATTGGAAAAATTAACCTTCCATTGGCAGGAGAAGGGGTTCTGGTTCCATCTGCTTATCGGCGATTTAATCAACGGCAAGATTGATTTTAAGCAGTCCCTCGGGCTCTTAACCACGGCCCCTTACATCGAATTCGGGATGGTTTTGCCTTATGTCATATCCTTTTATTTTGTTTTAAGCCTCTTAGAAGATATAGGGTATTTGCCCCGTCTGGCGATATTATTGGATAATCTTTTACACCGGCTGGGCCTGCATGGCTATGCGATAATCCCGGTCCTCCTGGGCCTGGGCTGTAATGTCCCGGGAATTTTAGCTACGCGCGTGCTGGAATCAAAGCGCGAAAGGTTCATCGCTTCTACATTGATCTCTATCGGCGTGCCCTGCGTGCCTTTGCAGGCCATGATTTTCGGCCTATTGGGTAAATTCGGAGGATTTTATGTGGTAGGAGTTTATTTGGTACTGTTTTCCTTGATTTTAATATTAGGGACAATCCTGAACCGCATATTATCCGGGTATAGCCCGGAATTTTTATTAGAAATTCCTCCTTACAGGTTTCCGCCGTTAACCATACTGGCCAGAAAACTTTTTTTTCGCATCAAAGGATTCGTTATTGAGGCAGTTCCGGTTGTCCTGCTAGGCGTTCTGGCGATAAATGTTCTTTTATACTTCAGGTTATTTGATTTTGTAACCGGCATATTTGCGCCTTTAGTCAATGGCTTG
>JBAZIT010000038.1:0-10181 GCA_041651675.1 Candidatus Omnitrophota bacterium
GATACATTCCGTGATCGGCAGGTATTACCGCAAGGGTAAAGAAGGAGGGGAGCAGAAAAGAACAGCCCTGAGCCTGCTTAGCTTGGTCCTCAGCGCCCTGATCACCGGTTTCCTGGTTTCTATCCTGGAAGCAGTTTGCACAGGCCAGCTTTATCTGCCGACGCTGGCCTTTATTTTAAAAAGCACGCCGCTTAAGGCCAAGGCTTTTGTATACCTGGTGATTTATAATATTATGTTTGTTGTTCCGTTATTTGTCGTATTCCTTTTGGCTTTACTGGGGGTCACTTCCGGCAACTTTAGCCAGTTCGTCAGAAGACATCTGACCAGTGTTAAACTGCTTATGGCATTTATATTTATCAGCCTGGGCATATTTTTAGTCTGGAGGGGTTAAATGAAGAGGGCCATGGGGCTGCTTATATTCGTATTTTTCCTGCAGGCGGGTTATTGCGCTGATCAGCCTGATCCTTATACCTGGGATTTTGGAAAAGTCAAACACGGAGAAGTGGCCGCGCACAGCTTTACCTTAAAGAACAATTCTAAGAAGGCGCTAAAAATCACCGCTGTAAATACCTCCTGCGGCTGTACCGTTTCAGGAGTTAAGAAGAAGATCCTTTTGCCCGGGGAATCCACGCCTGTTGAGATCAAGTTTAACTCCAAGGGATATTCAGGAGATATACAGCAGTTTACCTATGTCAATACGGATGATATTGACAATCCGGTGATTAGGTTTATAATTAAGGCTCACGTGGTTAAGTAAAAAGGAGAGTGATTTTCAGATGTGGTCTTTACAGTTGAGAATGTGGTTGTTACTGACGGTCCTTTTCGGTTTTATCTACGCGCTGATCGTTGTCATCGGCAAATCCGTCCTGCACGTCGGGGATTTTAGTTTTTACCTGATCATCTCCCTGGTGCTTATGTTCATCCAGTATATGATCGGTCCCAAGATCGTGGAATGGACCATGCGGGTTAAATATATTAAAAGGGAGGATAACCCCAGATTATTCCAGATGGTGGAATCCCTGGCAATGCGCGCCAATATCCCGGCGCCTAAAATAGGCATTGCCCAGATCGAGATCCCCAATGCTTTTGCTTTTGGTAGGAGCTTAAGAGACGGCAGGGTCTGCGTTACTAAGGGGATCATTAATTTGCTTAGCGAAGAGGAATTAAAGGCGGTATTGGGCCACGAACTCAGCCATCTAAAGAACAGGGATGTCTTAACCATAACACTGCTCTCGGTGATTCCCATGATCATGTACAGGATCGCCTGGGAATTTCTTTTTTACGGCCGCCGGCGCGACGAGAGAAGCGGGAACACCGCGTTAATCGGCCTGGCAGCGTTTGTTTTTTATTTTATCACTAACCTTTTAGTGCTTTATGCCTCGCGCATCCGTGAATATTTTGCTGACCGGGGCTCGGTAGCTTTGGGTAACCAGCCGTCAGCTTTGGCTTCCAGTCTCTATAAGCTCGTTTACGGCTCAGCCCGGATGAATCCGGAAGCGTTGAAAGAATCCGAAGGCCTGAAGGCCTTTTTTGTGAATGACCCATCCCAGGCCAGGAACGAGATCAAAGAATTGGCCCAGCTGGATTTAGATAAAAGCGGCACAATTGACCCTTCGGAACTGCTGCTTTTGAAAAATAAGAACGTACGCTTAGGGTTCGGAGACAGGTTAATGGAGCTCTTAAGCACCCATCCTAATATGCTCAAGCGCATCAAGAAACTCTCAGAATACCGGGGTTAGACTAATAAAGTTTAACTTTAAGAATAAAGCCCGTCCAGGCCATTGGCGGGTTTTTTCTTTAATTGACATAACCCCAATTATCCGATATAATTAAAAAACTATGGAACTGAACGACCTTATCCAGCAAAGAAAGGCTAAAGCGGAAGCGCTGAAAGCCAAAGGGGTGGCTTTATACCCCAGCCAGAGCTCTAAATATGTGAGCATAGGCCAGGTTTTGGCTGATTTCCAGGAAGGCCAGAAATTGGCCTTTTGCGGCCGGATCACTGCCAAGCGTTCGCATGGAAAAGCCGCGTTTTTAGACCTCCGGGACTCAACCGGCAAGATCCAGCTGTATATTAAAAAGGACATTGTAGGGGAAGATAATTTCTTTATTTTTGAGAATACTGATATTGCTGATTTTGTGGGGGTGGCGGGAGAGCTTTTCAAGACGCATACCGGAGAACCCACGCTCAAAGTTGAAGTAATAACCGTTCTCTCTAAGGCCTTAAGGCCGCTTCCTGAAAAATGGCATGGCCTGAGGGACGTGGATATCCGCTACCGGCAGCGCTATCTTGACCTGGTTGCGAATGAGGATGTAGCTAAGGTATTTAAGCAGCGCTCAAAGATCATTAAGGCGATCCGGGATTTTTTCGACGCCAAAGGCTTTCTGGAGGTAGAAACTCCGATGATGCATTATATCCCGGGCGGAGCAGCAGGCCGGCCTTTTAAGACGCACCATAATGAATATAGCATGGATTTGTTTTTAAGGATCGCTCCGGAATTATATTTGAAGCGGCTTTTAGTCGGTGGGCTGGACCGCGTTTATGAGATCAACCGTTCTTTCCGTAATGAGGGCGTATCTACCCGGCATAACCCTGAATTTACCATGCTGGAGGTTTACCAGGCTTATTCCGATTATGCCGGAATGATGCATTTAGCCGAGGGATTGGTCGTTTCGCTGGTGCAGGATATTTTCGGCAAGACGATTATCAACTATCAGGGGAAAGAATTGGATTTTACTCCGCCGTGGAAACGGATATCTTTCAAGGAATTGGTAAAAAATGAATTTGGCATTATTCCTGAGGATAATGAGGCCGAAATGCTCACAAAGTTAAAAGCCAAAGGTTTTGCCAAAGAAGTAAATAAGCTTTCGCGCACGCAGATCGCCAAAATCATTGAGGAGGTCCTGGAGGCGCAGATGAGCTTAAATCCTGCTTTTGTCACGGATTATTTTAGCAGTATGTGCCCGCTGGCCAAGAATAAGAAGGATGAGCCGCTGGTTTCCGAGAGGTTTGAATTATATATCGCCGGGATGGAAGTCGGCAATGCTTACTCAGAGTTAAATGATCCTCTTGAGCAGAGGCAGCGCTTTGAGGATGAAGTTAAAGAACTTGCGGCCAGCGAACAAAAGAACGTTGACGATGATTATTGCCTGGCGCTTGAGCACGGTATGCCTCCGGCAGGCGGTTTAGGTATCGGTATAGACAGGTTAGTGATGCTGCTCACTGACCAGGCTTCGATCCGGGACGTAATTTTATTTCCGCTTTTACGGCCGGAACAGGAATAACATGAATCCAGAGTTGATGATCAGCTGGCGCTATTTATTGACCAGGAGAAAAGAAAAATTTATCTCCCTGATTAGTATTATTTCGATAATGGGCATAGCTATCGGAGTAATGGCCCTCATCGTAGTCATTGCGGTAATGTCCGGTTTTGATAAAGACCTGCACGACAAGGTGATCGGCAATTACGCCCATATCAACTTAATGGGCTTTAAGACGATAGACAATAATGAATACGAAAATATTTCCAGGGTCGCTCGCGCTAATAAACACGTTAAAGGAGTCAGCGCGTATATCCAGGGCCAGGTATTATTGAAAGAGGATAACCGGTATTTTGCCGTCGGTTTAAGAGGCGTCGTCCCTTCAGAGCAAAGCCAGGTGACTAAACTTAAAGAATATATGGTTTCAGGCAGCCTGGATAATTTAGGCGAGGGCGGGATCATTATCGGTAAAGAATTAGCCGCGTATCTTGGCCTGGGGTTAGGTTCGAGCCTCAGCCTGCAGTCGCCTTTAGGCAAGCAACACACGATGAAAGTAGCCGGGATCTTCAATTCCGGAATGTATGATTATGACCTTAACCTGGCCTTTACGGACTTAAAAAGCAGTCAGGATATTTTCGGTATGCCCAACCAGGTCAGCGCGGTGGCCATAAAACTGGATAACCCTGACCTGGCCGACGCAGTAAGGAAAGACCTGTCCGCGGCCTTAAGGTTTAATTATACCTTAAAGACCTGGATGGAGGCTAACCAGAATTTCTTTGCGGCTCTGGCCTTGGAAAAACTGACTATGTTTGTAATTTTAACTCTCATTATACTGGTCGCTTCCTTCAACATTATCAGCACGCTGATCGTGATGGTGGTTGAAAAGACCAAGGATATCGGCATATTGAGGGCTTTAGGGATGAGCGCTTTTAGCATCAGAAAAATATTCACTTATCAGGGTTTGATCATCGGGACATTAGGCACCCTGCTGGGAGGATTGGGCGGGGCGTTCCTTTGTTTCCTGCTTAAGAAATACCAGTTTATCAAGTTGCCGCAGGATATCTATTATATTGACCGTTTGCCTGTGGCCATACAGGTGTGGCCGGATATAGTGCTGATCGTTATCTCTGCGCTGGTTATTATTCTGGTTTCTACCATTTATCCGGCTTCCCGGGCTTCCGGTTTAAAACCCGTAGAAGCGCTCAGGTACGAATAGATAAAGGGGACGGTTCTATTTTCCGTCCCCTTTATAGAAAAATAGAACCGTCCCCTTTATTATGATAGAAGCTAAACATATACATAAAGTTTATAATGACGGCAAACGCCAACTGGATGTTTTAAAAGGCGTAAACCTGAATATTGCAGCCGGCTCTTTTATCGCTATTGTGGGTCCGTCAGGCGCAGGTAAGTCCACGCTTTTACATATCTTAGGCGGCTTGGATAATCCGACGCAGGGAGAGGTTGTCCTGCAGGGCGAGGATATTTATAAATTAGGCGACGCAGAGTTATCGCGCATCAGGAATAAGAGGATCGGTTTTGTTTTCCAGTTTTACCATCTTCTCTCTGAATTTACGGTCTTGGAAAACGTGCTCATGCCGGCTTTAATAAATTGTGAGCCGCGATTTGAGCGCGCTGAGCTGAAATCCAGGGCCTTGGGGTTATTAAAAGAAGCTGGCCTGGAAGAGAGGGCGGATCATTTTCCCAGCCAGCTTTCCGGAGGGGAGAAGCAGAGGGCAGCGGTTGTGCGCGGATTGATCAATAAACCCGGCCTGCTTTTTTGCGACGAGCCGACCGGGAACCTGGATTCAAAATCCGGCAGCGGGATCATCGCGCTGATCAAAAAGATGAATTTGGAAAATAAAATGACCGTGGTTTTAGTTACGCATAACGCGGAATTAGCGCATCAGGCGGATAAAGTATATAATTTGAAAGATGGAGTCTTAGCTTAACACCCGGCCTTATTGGAAAGGCCGGCGTGCACCGCTGTGCAAGGAGGTAAAATGAAAGTCTATATCAACGGGAAATTTTACGAGAAGAACGAAGCCAAGGTTTCGGTGTTTGACCACGGCCTGCTTTACGGGGACGGCGTGTTTGAAGGCATCCGTTCATATAGCCGGCTGGTGTTCAAGCTTAAGGAGCATATTGACCGGCTCTTTGAATCAGCCAGGAGCATTATGCTCAAGATCCCGCTGGCCAAGGAAGAGCTGACTAAAGCGGTTATCCTCACCTTAAAAAAGAACAACCTTAATGACGCCTATATCCGCCTGGTGGTTACCCGCGGAGAAGGGGACTTAGGGCTTGACCCGCGTAAATGCAACGGTAATGCTACGATCATTATTATTACCGATAAGATCAAGCTCTATCCCGAGGAACTGTATAAGAACGGTTTAAAGATCGTGACTGTGCCGACGGTCAGGAACCTTCCTGAAGCGTTGAATCCGCAGATCAAGTCTTTGAATTACCTGAATAATATTCTAGCCAAGATCGAGGCGACTAACTCCGGCAGCGATGAGGCGATCATGCTGGATTCATTAGGCTATGTGGCCGAGTGCACGGGAGATAATATTTTTATCGTCAAGGGAAAGAATCTTTATACTCCTCCGCAATGCATGGGAACGCTGCGGGGGATTACGCGGGACACGGTTTTGGAGATCGCGCGCAAAGGAAAGATCCCTGCCCACGAACACGTGATCACGCGCCACGAAGTCTATATCTCCGATGAATGTTTCCTGACCGGGACTGCCGCGGAGATCATCCCGGTAGTGATGGTGGATGGCCGGGTTATCGGCGATGGGAAACCCGGTAAGCTCACCTCGCTGCTTTTAAAGAAATTCCGGGAAACAACCAGGAAAGAAGGGGTCCGTTATTAATATGCTTTGCGATATTTGCAAGAAAAATGAGGCCACCGTCCATCTGACCGAGATCATTGACGAGCAGATGAATGAACTGCATTTATGCGAAGAATGCGCCCGCCAAAAGAGCGTAGCCATGGAGCAGCAATTCGGCTTAAGCGACCTTTTAGCCGGGATGGCGGACCTTGATAAAACGGAAAAAGAGGCCGAGCCTGTTAGCGGCCTGAAGTGCCCGAATTGCGGCTTAAGCTATGCCGACTTTAAGAAGATCGGCAGGTTGGGTTGCGGCTCTTGTTATAATACTTTCAGCAAATACCTGGGGCCTTTACTTAAGCGTATCCACGGTTCAACGCAGCATACCGGAAAGTCTCCGCTTAAAGCCACCGGGGACCTCAAGAAGAAGATCGATACGCAGGGTCTGCGCGTTCGTTTGCAAAAGGCGATCGAGTCGGAAGCCTTTGAAGAAGCGGCGAAATTACGCGACCAGATTAAAGAGATGGAAGCTAAGAAGGAAGAATAAATATGCAGTTGAATGACCTTTTAAATCATACCAGCGAATGGCTAAAAGGGACGGGCCCGAACTCCGATATCGTGATCTCCAGCCGGATACGCCTGGCGCGTAACCTGGACAAAGACGTTTTCCCGCATTGGGCAAACAAATCCCAGGGGCAAGCCACGTTAAATGCCATTAAAGACGGCATAGCCAGGGTGGATTTTTTAAAGCGGACAATGTTCCTTAACCTGGCGGATATTGACAGTGTAGATAAACAGTTTTTAGTCGAGCGCCACCTTATGTCTCTTGACCATGCCCAGAAGAGCGATAATAAAGCCCTGGTCGTAGATGAAGAAGAGATCATCTCCATCATGATCAATGAGGAGGACCATATCCGGATGCAGGTGATGCAGTCGGGCTTTAATCTTTTTGAGGCCTGGGATATTATTAATGAGATCGATGAAGCCCTGGCTAAGGAACTGAATTTTGCCTTCTTGCCGGATTGGGGATACCTGACTGCCTGCCCGACGAATACCGGGACCGGTATGCGCGGTTCAGTGATGCTGCACTTGCCGGCGCTGGTTATGTCCCGGGCGATAGACCGGGTAATGGCGGCCATCGCCAAGCTTAGCTTTACTACCCGCGGCCTTTACGGCGAAGGCACGCACGCGATGGGCAATTTCTTCCAGATTTCTAATCAGGTTTCCCTGGGGCCGAGTGAAAATGAGATTATTGAAAGCATAAACGGGTTGATTCGCCAGATCATCGAGCAGGAAAATCAGGCGCGGGAAAACCTGGTCTCCAAGAACGGCGCGCTCCTGGAAGACAGGATCAACCGGAGCCTGGGGATCTTAAAGAGCGCCAGGATCATTACCAGCCAGGAGACAATAGAGCTGTTGTCTATGGTTAGATTGGGATGTGACCTAGGGATGATTAAGAATATTGACCGCCGCAGTATTAATGAGTTGTTCATCATTACTCAGCCGGCGCATTTACAAAAAAAAGAAAACAAAAAACTTTCTTCTGACGAGCGCGATTTAAAGCGCGCGGAATTGATCAGGGAGAGGCTGAATATCCATTAAGGGAGGATTGTATGTTCAATCGTTTTACTGAAAGGGCGCGTAAAGTAATTATTCTGGCTAAAGAAGAAGCAAGGCGTTTTAATCATGATTATATCGGCACCGAGCACATACTCTTAGGGCTTATCCGGGAAGGCGAAGGCGTAGCCAGCACCGTATTACAGAAACTCGGCCTGTCTTTAGAGAATATCCGCCTGGAGGTAGAAAAATTAGTGCAGCCCGGGCCGACCACTCAGATTATCGGAGATATACCTTTTACTCCCCGGGCCAAAAAAGCCCTGGAGCTTGCCGCTGAAGAAGCCCGGTCGCTGGGCCACAATTATATCGGCACCGAACATCTTTTATTGGGCCTTATCCGCGAGGGCGAAGGCATAGCTTCGCAGGTATTATTAAACCTGGGCCTGGATTTAAACAGCGTGCGCAATGAAGTCATGGAATTATTGGGTTCGGCCTTACCCGGCGGCCAGGGCATACCCGGCGCACAACAGGCCAAGAGTAAAACTCCGGCGCTGGATGCTTTTGGCCGGGATTTGACAGCTTTAGCTAAGGAAAATAAGCTTGATCCGGTAATTGACCGTATCCAGGAGATCGAGAGAGTCATTCAGATTTTAAGCCGGCGCACTAAAAATAATCCGGTTCTTTTAGGCGAGGCCGGGGTGGGTAAAACCGCTATTGTCGAAGGCCTGGCCCAGTCGATTGTCGCGGGGAATGTCCCGGAGTTATTGCGCGGCAAACGGCTTATTTCCCTGGATCTGGCCTTGATGGTTGCCGGCACCAAATACCGCGGCCAGTTTGAAGAAAGAATCAAGGCAGTGATGGAAGAGATCAAACGTTCACAGGACGTCATTATTTTTATCGATGAGTTACACACTTTGGTCGGAGCAGGAGCGGCTGAGGGAGCGATCGACGCTTCCAGTATATTAAAGCCCGCGCTCTCGCGCGGCGAGATGCAGTGCATCGGCGCCACAACCATGGATGAATACAGGAAGTATATCGAGAAGGACGCGGCCCTGGAGCGCAGGTTTCAAACCATTATGGTTGAGCCTCCTTCAGTGGACCAGACCATCGAAATATTAAAGGGCTTACGCGATAAGTATGAAGCGCATCACCGGGTAACTTTTAAAGATGAGGCCTTGGAAGCGGCGGTAAAATTATCCGACCGTTATATCTCGGGGAGGTTCCTTCCGGATAAGGCGATTGACCTGATCGATGAGGCAGGCAGCCGCGCCAGGCTCAATGTTTTGATCGTGCCGCCGGATATAAAAAAACTGGAAGCCAAGGTAGAATCTTTACGCAAAGAAAAGGAATCATTTATTAAGAGCCAGGATTTTGAAAAAGCGGCAGCCTTGCGCGACCAGGAAAGGCAGACGCGTCAGGACCTTGAACAGTTAAACCGCGAATGGTCGCAGGCCAAAGATAAGATGCGGCCGGAAGTAACCGAAGAAGATATCGCTAAGATCGTGGCCCAATGGACCGGTATCCCGATATTCCGGTTAGAAGAAAAAGAGACTGAAAAGCTGCTGAAGATCGAGGATGAATTGCATAAGCGCGTAGTCGGCCAGAATGAGGCGATCTCCGCTATTGCCCACGCAGTCAGGCGTTCGCGCGCAGGCATTAAAGACCCCCGGAGGCCTATTGGTTCATTTGTATTTTTGGGCCCTACCGGAGTAGGCAAGTCCCTGTTGGCCCGGGCTTTGGCTGAGTTTATGTTCGGCGATGAAGACGCGCTGATCCAGTTGGATATGTCCGAGTATATGGAGAAGTTCAATGTCTCGCGTTTGATCGGCGCTCCTCCCGGATATGTGGGTTATGAAGAGGGCGGCCAGCTCACCGAAAGGATCCGCCGCCGGCCGTACGCGGTGATCCTGCTGGATGAGATTGAAAAAGCCCATCCGGACGTGTTTAATTTATTGCTGCAGGTTTTTGAGGAAGGCCGGCTTACCGACAGCTTCGGCAGGAAGGTCGATTTCCGGAATACCGTGATCATTATGACCTCCAATGTCGGGGCAGACCTGATCCGCAAGGCCGGTTCGCTCGGTTTTAAGACGCAAAAAGAAGAAGTTACTTACCAGGAGATGAAAGATAAACTGCTGGAGGCGGTAAAGCACACCTTTAAGCCGGAGTTCTTAAACCGGATCGACGATATTATTGTTTTCAGGCAGTTGATGAAAGAAGACTTGTATCGCATCATTGATATTGAGATTGGCCATGTCAGCAGCCGTTTAAAAGAGCAGAATATCTCCCTGGAGGTCTCCCTGGAAGCCAAGGAATTCCTGATCGATAAGGGGTTTGACCTGGTTTTCGGCGCGCGGCCCTTAAAGAGGACGATCCAGAGGTTCCTGGAGGACCCGCTGGCCTCGGAAATAATCTCCAAGCGGTTTAAGGAAGGTTCAGCTGTTAAGGTAACGCGGAAGAATGACGAACTGATTTTCGAACAATGATCAATCGATTCTTTATCTTAATCGGTGCGCGGGTCATCTCCTTTATGTATTTTTT
>JBAZIT010000039.1:0-9874 GCA_041651675.1 Candidatus Omnitrophota bacterium
GCCAGGCCGGCGAATACGGAAACCAGCAAAAAAACCAGTATCAATTTTTGGCCGATCTTCATGCTTTTCCTTTTACATTACAAGATTATTCATACTGATTATTTACTATACTATAACAATCGGATCTTGGGAATACCTCTTTTAGGATAACATCCGCGATGTTGGCGGCTAAAAGCCTGTTGCCCTCCTGGGTGCAGTGGCCGAAGTCGCCGCCGAACGTATCTGCGAAATATTTTTTATATCCGTCTTTTTCTACTGCCTCCGCAAAAACCTTCTCGTTATCTACGAAGATAGCCCCTCCCTCTGATGCAAATATCCTTTTCAGCGGCTCTACGCTGCGCAGGGGATATTGCACACAAACCAATTTAATCCCTCTTCTATCCAGAACCTGTTTAATCGTCCTGTAATTATGCATTGTCAGGGAAGAATATTCTTTGAGGTTCAGCCCCTTTAGCTTGCTGTTGTATGCTTCGGCCAGTCCCACCTGCCCTATCTCCCTATAGAAGCTTCCCAGGGCCTTGTACCCCCAATCATTTTCCGGATTCTGCTCTATGAACCGCTGGAGTATCTTTTCTCTCTGGGGAAATCTTCCTTGTATTTTATAAACTTGGAGCAATTCAGAACAGGCCCATTCTTCCGCAGGATCTACCTCCAGGGCTTTTTGGTAATATTTTTCAGCAAGGCCGATTTTGCCCTGCTTGCGATAGATACACCCCAGCCCTATATACGCTTTACAATTCTTAGGGTTAATTCTGATGGCTTTCTTAAAACATCTTTCCGCCTCCGGGCTTCTGCCCTGATTGCGCAATAACTCCCCCCAATTAAGAAGTGCTTCATCATCTTTAGGGTTAAGCTCCAGGCTCTTTTTAAAATACTTTGCCGCCAGATCCAGGTCGCCCTGCCTCTGATATCGGTATCCCGATTCTCCGTAATTTTTCCCATCCCCAGGCATAAACTTAGCCCCTGAGCGCACTCCGGCCTTATTCTGGCCAGGCAAAGATTTATTTCTGGGCTGGCGAAAGCTATACTTATAGATAAGCCGGATTAATCTATATGTCCGGTAATTTTGAAATAATCCGCTGTTAGCTTCGGGTATATCCTGGTAATACATTATCCATTTATCATTATACCCCATCATGGTAATGACTATATCCGGCTTGTATTTATCCAGGTTGGCTTCTAATTTTGCAAGGATGGTATTGGTATTAGCCGCGATAACCCCTTCATCGATTACGCTGAATTTCATTCCGGCGGAGCGCGCATTTAAAATTTTTTCCAGAGGCTTAGGATATTGCCCGGCAGTGGTAGATTCTCCTAAACACATGATCCGGCAGGCGCCCTTTTGTTTTACAGCTTGGGCATTCCGGTATTCTTGCGCAGTGAACAGGATAAAACCGCCGGCGCGTATTCCTATCTCTAAAAGAACAAGAGACAAGAAAAGCCCGCAGGCAATCAGGGTTATTCTTACTCTGATCGGATTGTTTCCTTGCATAGCGCTTCAAAGAAAAATACTCGTGGCATTAATAGAGCTTATTGCCTCTTCTGCCTACCGGGTCAAAACCGAAGAGTTCTTCCAGGCGCTCAGGAATTTTCTTGGAGAGAATGCTTAAAGTAGCGATAGCCAGCTCCACTTTTTCCCGGAAGAGCTCGCAACTTTTCTGATAGGGGACAGCCGGGTCACGGTTAAAATAATAGTTGATATTCAGGCATGAGCCTGTGGTGCGGCAGAGAGAAAATAAAGAGCATTCCCGGCAGTGTTGAAAACGTTTATTGACTGTTTTCAGGAAAAGCCTGAGCTTTTCTGCCTCCAGCCCGTTATTAATATTGCCCAGCCTGAATTCCTCCAGGCCCAGAAAAGAAGTGCAAGGATAGATACCGCCTGCAATATCAACGGCAAACTGCCCTACTGCCGCCGGACAGCCCCCGGTTACTTCACGATGATAATATAGCCGCTGCATCAGCTTAAAGAACCGGTTAAAGAATGTCTTGCGATAGTCCAGGAATCCGCTGACCGTATCCTTGATATAACGCCTGGCCAGGCGTTCGTATTGACGGCAAAGCCGGCGGTACTGCCTGTCGGAGCTGAAGAAAAAACGCTCCCGCTGCGGGGTCAGGCGGTGGCAGGCATCTTCGCTCTCAAATAATTCAACGCGTTCAAATCCGAGCCTGCGCAAACTTCTATATAAGCTGCTCATATCAGGATACACTGGCGTGACCGTGGCGCGGCCGACCAGCCTCTTCATAATCCCTTCAGGCATATTTTTCAGGTTCCGCGTAATAGCGCTAAAACTTCCCTTACCTCCGGCAAAAGGCCTGTTCCGATCATGGATTTTTTGGGGCCCATCAATGCTTACCGCGATCTGGACACCTTTCTTAAGCAAGACACCGGCAACTTTAGGAGTGAGGAGAGTGCCGTTGGTAGCCAGGAGGAAATGGAAATTTACTCCCCACTTTTTCTGGTTCTGGCGGCAATAATCAACTGTGGCCAGAAGAGTCTTCAGGTTCAAGAGAGGCTCTCCGCCGTAAAAGTCAACCACCAGGTCTTTGTCGTCTCCGCTAGACTCTACCAGTATATCCACCGCTTTACGCGCGACTTCAACAGGCATCTGGCTGTTTTTGGCAAAACCAGCTGGGATAAGAGTTTTATTTTTTCGGAAGGTACGGTTGGAATAAGTGCCGTAATCATTCCAACAGTAGCTGCAGCGAAGGTTACAATGAGAAGTAAGATTAAGCGTAATATCAGTAATGGATCTACTTACGGGCGTTTCTTTAAACTGTAATCTGCGGGAAGGCAGGGGGAATAAATCAACAATATTCTGCGGGATATGGTATTTCTTCGTTAATTTCCGGACAATGCGCTGGGAAGGCCTGGTTTTGCACCGGGCAAGCTTATTGTTCCACTGTTCTAAAGCCGCATATGCGCTGGGCGATAAATCGTAAAAATCTCCAGAAACGGTGGAGATAGCCAGATAGCATCCGAGTTTTTTAAAAAGATAAACCGGAGGTTTAAAAATGGGGGGTTGCTTTGCACTCACAGGATAAGCGCGAAAATAGGCTTACCAGAGTACTCTGCCGGAACGGCAATAGCGCGAGAGTTTCTTTTTTGCCTTCAGAGCCTTATTTATCTTAGTAGCTTTCATCTTTTACTCCTTATTAGAAATTATAATCTTTTTGGTAAAATAGTCAAGCTTTACTTTAAGCGCTCATTACTGTCCGGGAATTTTACCGGTAAGCCTTCAGGAACTCTTCTGTTTGCGGGCTTGGCGGATAGCCAAGTTCATCAGCTTTGTCAAAATACCTAACTGCTGGTCCGTATTTTTTTAAAGAAAAACAGGCCACCGCAATATTGTGATATATATAAGCCGCATCCGGCTGCAGCGCTATTGCTTTTTCATACGCGCTTACTGCTTCCTCCCCGCGCTTTAATTTCAGCAACGCATTACCCAACCCGACATATGGCTCGGGAGAATCGGGTAAAATCTCGGCTGCCTTTTGGTACATCGCCAGAGCCTCCACAGGTTTATCCGCCCTGCAATATAGGTTACCTAAGCCGACGTAGGCTCCTTTATAGCGCGGATCAGCAATAATAGCTTTCCTGTAGAATGCTTCCGCTCTGCTATTATCCCCGAGCCTGGCGTATTCATTGCCTAATTCATTATTAGCCCTCGGGCTGTCCGGAGCATACTCCAGCGTCCTCTCCAGCAAAAGAAGCGGGCTCCTCCAGTAATTGTTCTGCTGTGTTGTCAGAAAAGCATAATAAGAAAATAAGGATATAATCAATACCTTGGCAAAAATCCGGCAATATTTTAAGCTATGCAGGCTCAATAATGCGTAAGCGCCGGCAATAAAGACGCCTACCGACGGCAAATACATCCAGTGCTCGGCCATATACGCGTTAATCGGATAAAGATTAGCTACCGGCAATAACATTATCAGAAACCAGCCTAGGGCAAACGGCCAGACCTTATTTTTCCATTTTTTAAACATACAAAATAATGCCGCGCACAGGATGAATGCTCCGGGGATTACTCCGGGATGGCTGAATTTAAAAAGCTTGAGCCCGTATTCCATATGTAAATTGAAAGGCAGAATGATCAACCTGGCATATTCGCCCAGGGCCAGGAAAAAACCCGGTAATCTATAATAGAAAGGCTCGCTGCCGGGCAGGGTAAGCAATGGTGATTTTAGAACCGCTAAACGGAGTAAAAAATAGGCGGCTATTTCAAACAGGAAAAACAGAAAAACCCGCGGCCTGATCTTCACCCTGAAAACATAATGATAAAAGAGCGCCAGTAACGGAAAGATCAGGCTGCTCTCTTTAGCTAAAAGCGCCAGAGGATAGAATAATAACGCGCAGATCAACGGCTTATTGCTGCCGGAAAGCAGATGTTTAATGTAAAAAATAAACGTCAATAGAAAGAAAAACGCCGCGATTATATCTGCCCGGGCCGAGATATAGGCAACTGTTTCGGTATGCAGAGGATGGATGATGAATAACGCGCTGGCTAGAAAAGAGAGCCGATAATCTTTGAATACTACACTGACCAGCCAATAGAGCGCCAGCGCAACCGCAATATGGAAAAGGATGCTGCTCAGGTGGTAACCTGCGGGATTTAATCTCCACAGGAAATAATCCAGCGCATAGGCAAAAATCTGTATGGGCCGGTAGAAATTAGATGCTACGCCTGTGCCTGCCCCGATATTAGTGGCCAGGATTTTTTTTACACCGGACAGGGATTTAATTTGAGCATTATCCCTGACCAGGCCGTAATCATCCCAGAGAAACTTTCCCGGCAAAGTGTTGGCATAGAGGAGAAAGCCCAGGACGACCAACGAAATAATTTGAACAATGATTATTTTACGGGAAGGATGCTCTAGGATTTTATTGGGCAATGACTTCAATTGCAATACTGGTGCTGGCGGTCATACCTTTATTGTCGGTTACCATCAAGGTAGCGGTAAATTGACGCGAGCCGTAAGTAGTGCTCCAGTAAGTATTAATGGGATTTCGCAATGTCGAGGTATCTCCGTCGCCGAAATCCCAGGCATACGCGGTTATCCTGCCGTTAGGGGAAGAGGACTTGGAACCGTAGAATTGCACCTTTAAAGGAGAAGCTCCCTTAACCGGCTTGGCCATAATTACTGCTTTGGGAGCCTTATAAACAACTTGGGGTTTGGCCGCCTTTGGTTGAACCGGCTGCTCTTGTGTCTTAGCCGCGGGAAGCGGCTCTGTTTTGTCTTCCACCTTAGCTGCGGCAGGCAGCTCTACTTTTGCTTCCGGCTTAACCGCTGGAACTGCTGGCTCTACTTTTTCTTCAGCCCTAACCGGCGGAGACGCTGGCGGCGCCGCCCTTTCTTCAACCTTAGCCGCAGTAACCGGAGCTGCTTTAACTTCGGCTGCCTGGGCTGGCGGCGTTTCCTTGACTTGCCCCGGTACAGAAGCCTCTTTTTGCAGGTCTTCCTTTATATAAGCATTCAGCTGGGCCTTGATGGCCTTGACCCGTTCTTTTTCAGCTTTATATTCGGCATCTTCCTTTTTATCTATCTCTTCCTTGTATTTAGGGTCACGGTTATATTTGTAATCCCTTAAGGCGACAGCCGGCATGCGCAGGATTCCAATAACTGCCTGGGCCATAAAAAGCGGCGGGTCAACAAAGGTCTGTTTGAAACGGTTCTCAATATAACCCATCTTCTTATAATAAGCTTCGACTTGTTTTCTGCGCCTCTGGAAGCGCTCCTTGGCGGTCTGTTCATCCGGGACAGAATTATCTTTTCCCAGAGTATATTCCGGCAGGACCCTTCCGTATCTGGCCACCACATATCCTTTATTATACGGAGATTCGCCTTTTTGAACGCTATAAGTGGCACAGCCGGAGAGGAATAAAACGAAGATGGTAATGGCAGCTTGTATTTTAACCCTGGTCATTTATTTTGACTTTTATATTTTTAAGGATTGATTAACTTTCTTATGATACTACTTTGGCCGGGGTATGTCAATTAACATTATGGTGTGCAGCTTTGATAAGGGAAGCCGCTCATGCAAAGCGCATAGTAGCAGGTGTTATCCGGTTGTTTGTAGGCGGCTACGTGATAACCATCACCCCCGCTTGAACAGGTAGCTGATGTACCGATAGTGTATCTCCAGTCCTCATTGGTAAGGTTACTTATATTTATAATAGTATCACCATCCAGGGTAACGTTAATGGGAAAAGAGCTTTTGTAAACCCCGAAAGCTGCATAATAAGCCAGATCTGCTTGCCTGATAGCATCCAGATTAGCATATACTTGTGACTTCTGGGCTTTGGCTACATTAGCAAAATAACGGGGAATGGCAACAAGCGCGAGGATACTGATTATTACTACGACGATAATAAGCTCAATTAGAGTGAAAGCTTTCTTTCTTTCTCTCTTAAGCTGAGTCATCTTGTTTTTATTTTAACACGGATTGAGGAAATTACAACGAGAAATGGGAATCAGAATTATTCCTAGCGGCTGGATTGGCTTGTTCCGGAGCAGGACGTACGCAGGCTGAAGCGGGCAGGGTTGCCCGCTAAAAACATCCCGGCAGAGCGAAGCCGAGTAGCCGAGCGTGATTTTCCACGCTGGGGAAAATCACGCGTTCCTGCGAGGAACAAGACAGGCCAGACGCTAAAGAATATAGTTATGGGTAATGCGAATTATAACCTGGCGTAAATCGTCCGGAGGACTAAGGGAATGGGCTTTAACTGCACGCCTTTTAATTTCAGGCCGCAGCGGTATTTTGACTCGCCGATCTGTTTGGACCAGACTACTTCTGCGTCCAGCTGGATCTCTTCGCCATTGTCCGGCACCTTAAGGCATATATTCAAAGGCGTATTCACCGGCACTTCTTCGGAAGTGATCAAACCAACTCCCTGGCCGCTGATGTCGTGCGTGTAGATCGTCCCATTAAGGCTAAGGTCGTTCACCGCTGCCTTGGCATATTTTAAGGGAATAGTGACCAGAAAACGGACGAGCTTCCTTTTTTCTGTAGGATAAGAATCAGGCATAGGTTAACCCTTTCTGGATAGTTGGTATTGTCTACACCGAGTATGCCTATGCCTACTAATGATTTCAAGTCTATATTCGCTGTTTTTGAAAACGTTTTCTTTAGGATTTTTGTTCGGCTATTCTGCCGGCAAACGGCAACTTGAAGTATTCGCCCCGGTAGGCTTTAAACATGAGGAGTACCCAAAGGACAATCCCGGCTATTCCCAACAAACTGGCCAGGGGACATCCTATAATGGGCAGGAGTTTAAGCGCGATATTCAGGATAAACAGGGAAGTAAAGGTGATAATTGACTGCAGGGCATGGAAACGCACAAATTTGTTCTCTTTTTCCAGGACATAAAAGATAACCCCGGTGATAAAGCCTAAAAAATAACTTAAGAGCGCGGCTAGATTCGCATTGATCCCCGTAGATGACTTGCCTTGATGTTGTATCTCCATGATCCGCATATTGTTATGACCTGATCAGTGCCAGGGCTTCTGAGCGGGTCTTTTCATTTTCCTTAAAAATTCCGCGCACTGCTGAGGTAATCGTAACTGTCCCTGGCTTTCTTACTCCGCGCATAGACATACAAAGATGTTCTGCCTCCAGCACGACCATAACTCCTAACGGCCTTAGCTTAGACATGATAATTTCGGCTATCTGCGTAGTCAGACGTTCCTGCACCTGCGGCCGGCGGGCTAAAGTATCTACTACCCGGGCTAATTTGCTTAAGCCGGTTACGCGGCCGTTTTTGGGGATATAGGCTATACTGGCTTTACCGATAAAAGGAAGGAGATGGTGTTCGCAAACGCTGTATAGGGGGATACCTTTAAGTAAAATAATTTCATGGTGTTTCTGGTCCAGGATAACCTCTAACTCTGCCTCGGGATCCTGCTTGATCCCGGCAAAAATCTCCTCATACATCTCGGCCACGCGCTTAGGCGTCTCCAGAAGGTCCTTGCGCTTAGGGTTATCGCCTATCGCTTCCAATATATCCGCTATTGCCCGCTCAATTTTTTTCTTATCCATTTTTTATTTACCTATGCAAAACTCCGCAAATATTTTATCCAGGAGGTCCCCGGAAAACTTTTTGCCCAGGATTCCGTCCAGGCAGCCCAATGCTTCTTGTATATCCTGGGCAATGAACTCCAAAGGCAACCTATTATCTAACGATTTTGAGGCTTGCGCAATAACAATCTTTGCTTTTTGGATGAGCTTGATATACCTTAGGTTAGCGACCAGGACCGGCTCAGCGCCGCTAAGCTTGCCGCTATGCACTAAATCCGCAATCTCATTTTCCAAAAGCTTAATATTCTTTAATTTTTTAGCCGATACGCTAACGACGCGTTCAAATATTTTTGCTATCTCTGCGTGCTCGACCTTTTGTTTTAGGTCCAGCTTATTGATCACGGCAATAACTTTTTTCCGCTTTAACTTCCCGGCAAGGAGCCGGTCTTCCCGGGACAGTTTCTTGCTGCCGTCAAACAAAATAATCACCAGGTCTGCCGCGCTAATGCGTTGCTTTGAACGCTGGACTGCTTTTCTTTCCACTAAATCCCGCGGCTCTAAAATCCCGGCGGTATCGACGATCCTGACCGGTATGCCTTGAATATCGATTATCTCTTCGATAGTATCGCGGGTGGTCCCGGGGACAGGCGTTACGATCGAGCGTTCTTCTTTAAGCAGGGCATTTAGAAGCGAGGATTTGCCGACATTAGGCTTACCGCAGATAACCGCATGGATGCCTTCGCGCAAGGTCCGGGCGAACCTGGAATTATCCAGCAGTTCCTGCAGGTCTTGAGCAGCTACTTTTATTTTCCTGGCCACGGCCTCTAAGTCCGCGGAGGTTGCTTCTTCCTCCGGAAAATCAATACCAGCCTCCAGGATACTCAACGCATCCAATAAAAATCCCCGGTCTTTACTGATCTGCCTTGAGAGAGCTCCCTTTAACTGCTCAACTCCGATCTTTAAGGCGCTATCGGTTTTGGCGCGGATTATGTCTATTACTGCCTCGGCTTGGGTAAGGTCGATCCTGCCGTTTAAAAAGGCCCTCCGGGTAAATTCTCCCGGCTCAGCCAAGCGGGCGCCTTTTGCTAAAACCAAACTGAGCACATCGCGTAAAGCCACTATTCCTCCGTGGCAATTTATCTCCACAATGTCCTCTCGGGTATAAGAACCGGGGCTGCGCATGATTGTCAGGATAACTTCATCGATTATCTTCGCGTTATCGGCGATAGTGCCATAGTGCGTAGTGTAGGTCTTCAGGGTTGAAGGTTTTTTACCGGTTGGTGAAACAAAAATCTTATCGGCGATCCTGAGTGCCTCTTTGCCGCTAACGCGCACAATACCGATCCCCCCTTCGCCTATGGGAGTAGAAATAGCTGCGATTGTATCAGTTAAATCATGTTTTAACATTGCGGAATTCACCTACTACAAAAAGAGAGCCAGTGACCAAAATCAGGTCTTTTTTATGGGCCAGCTGCCAGGCAATATTTTTGGCCTCTTTTACGCTGTTGGTAATATACATCTGCTTGTCTTTGGCTGGAAAATATTTTCTAAGCAGCTGCGGATCGGTTGCGCGCGGGTTAAGAGACCTGGTCAGGATAACCGCATCGGCTAAAACACGCAGCTCATCGGCCATCCCCCGTATATCTTTGTCATTGGAAACTCCAAAGACAAGGATTAAGCGCCTGTACCGGAAACTTTCTTTGATCGCCTTTTTTAAAACTTTGGCGGAAGCGGGATTTTGCGCTCCATCCAGGACTACCAGGGGATTTTTCAGCGTTACCTCGCACCTGCCCGGCCATAAGGTATTATAAAGGCCGCGCCTCAAAGAAGCAATATCAACGTTAATGTTGTGCCGGC
>JBAZIT010000040.1:0-9630 GCA_041651675.1 Candidatus Omnitrophota bacterium
GCATCTTTGAGATATGGCTGGCCTATTTCAATTTTTTTGTCCTTAGAGACTAAAAGCACCTTATCCAGGACAATATCCTTGCCCGCCTTGACTAACTGCTTATCCACTTCTAATACATCATCCTTAGCCACATTGTACTGTTTTGCCCCAACTTCAATTATAGCATACATTTTCAGCTCTCCCTTTTAGTAGATTTGGCTAAATTTTAAGAAGTGTATTATATATCAAGAAACCGGCAGGGTCAAGGCAAAATTAGGCGATGTGGACGTCTTCGATGTGCAGGGTAGGATTGGAAACAAAGCTGATCTTGGTCTTAAATTTATATTCGATTGCCCGCAGGTCTTCCTTATGCTTCAATATTTCGTCAATAACCACGGGAGAAAGCGTAACATTAACTTCTCGCACTGCCTTACCTTTCCCCTGTAAGAACTTCTTCAGCTCCTTTAAGGCATAGATACCCATGGTCATCGCGGATTTGACCCTTCCCCTGCCCGAACAATACGGGCAAGTCTGGTAAGAAAGCATCTGCACGGTCTTATGGATCCGCTCCCGGGTCATCTCCACCACCCCGAATTTGGAGATCCCCTGGATATCATACTTTGCCCGGTCTGAGCTTAAAGCCCTCTTGAATAAATTAAACAACTCCCGGCGGTGCCCCTCTTTTTCCATATCAATGAAATCAATGACGATTATCCCGCCCAGGTCGCGCAGGACCAGCTGCCTGGCCACTTCCAGCGCTGCTTCGCAATTTACCTTAAAAGCAGTCTCTTCCTGGTTAAATTTTCTCTTGAATCCGCCGCTGTTTACATCAATAACCACCAGGCCTTCAGTCGGCTCAATAACCAGATACGCCTTGGATTTCAGGTAGACCTTGCTTTCGTATATCCGGTTGATCTGTTTTTCAATGTCCTTTTCGGCAAATAAATCGTCACCGCGGTAGAATTCCACTTTCTTTGCCAGGTAATTCAGGAAAGTGCGCATAAAATGCTGGATGCGGTAATACTCCGGCTTGGAATCCACGAGCATTTTAGAAACGTCTTCGGTAAAAGAATCCCGGATCGCCCTTAAGGTTAAATCGTATTCTTCGTAAATCAAGCTGGGCGCTTTTTTCTCATTTACGATTTTTTCCAGCCTTTTCCATAATTTATAAAGGAATTGCGCGTCGCGTCCGAGTTCCAGTTTGGATTTTCCGCAGGCAGCGGTGCGCACGATAAAACCTGCGTCTTTGGGGAGTTTGAGTTCATTGAATATCTGGCGCAGGCGCCTCCTCTCAACATCATCTTCAATCCGGCGCGATATACCTACCTGTTTATCCTGAGGCATGATCACCAGGTACCTGCCGGCTAAACCGATATGCGTGGATAAACGCGGGCCCTTGGTCCCGAACGACTCCTTGACCACCTGGACTAAAACATCCTGCCCCTTTTTTATCTCTTTAGGCGACTGAGACCTGGGCTCATCTACAGCCTCGAACGCGAATTCAATTTCAGACAGATAAAGAAAGCCCTTCTTGGGCAGGCCGATATCTACGAAAGCCGCGCCCAATGAAGGCAGGACCGCCTCAATCTTACCCTTATAAATATTCCCGACGATAGTCCTGTCCTGGGGCCGCTCGATAGAAAATTCCTGGAGCACGCCGTCGGAAACTACGGCTACCCGTTTTTCCTGCGGTTCAATATTAACTAAAATTTCTTTCGACATATTTTATCTCAATCCCCGAAGGTAATTGCCCCTGTAATTTATCTTTAAATTCGTCTTCTTTAACCGGAAGCCTTAAGACAATAGACGCTTCCTCCTGCTCGCTCTCTAAACCCAACTTTAATGCCCGCTTAAAACTAAGTTTCGGCCGCGGGGAGAAACCCTCGCTCATCTTAAGCGGTAGTCCTGCGCGGCGCATTGCCCGCATCAAAAGGCGCATCAGGTCCAAATGCCCTATATACTTCATCGCGCCTTTTTTAGAAAAAACAAAATTCAATTTATACATCAACCAACTATTCTTTCTTGTCGCAATCTTCCGAGATCAATAAACTGCCCGTGGTAACGGTAAAAACAGTCTTGCCGGTCAGCTTGCATCTGGTAGGCAGCGCATGGCAGCTGTATCCTCCGGAATCCAGGCGGCTGCAGCTATAACCGTAGCCCTTTATCGGCGACTCTCTTACATAATCCCGGTCCAGGTACGCGGGTATGCCCTCGGTCAGAACAGAGACCTTGTCCGGATAAATTCCCCGGTTATCCTTAGCATAATTTTCCAGGGCCGTAGAAATAAGCTTAAGCGTGGACTGGGCATTGGATTCATTCTGGGAGCAAGTCAGGCTGATAGCTTTATCCGCAACCACCCTGAGCAACAAAGCCGACAAAGCAATAACGATCATAATTACTACAAAACTTCTGGCTTTTTTATTTTTCATAGTTGATTTATTCTAACACAAAGCGCGGCTTTAGCAATTACTTTTTACGTATAATCTTATCCAGGGACTCCCTGGCTGCCAGATTGCCGGGATTAGCCCTAATCGCTGCTTTTAACTCCAAAATTGCTTCTTTTTTTAACCCTTTTTTCCAAAAAGCCGAACCTAAATTAAAATGCGCCTCGTCGTAGAAAGGCTCAAGCTCAAGCGCTTGCTTAAACGCAACAATCGCCGCCTCCGCCAGGCCATGCGCAGCGAATTGAACGCCAAGATCATTATAAAAGACAGGCGCAAACCAGTTATTCTTTTCAGCCTGCAGGTAAAGCCTGGCGATTTTTAAATAACGCTCATCATCCAGGGCTTGCGGCCCTTTTCCCGGAAGTGATTTTAATATTTCCCGCGCCCCCTGGCTGATCTGGCCTTTAAGCGTATAGATCCTGGCCATATTAAAGTGCGCGAAATTCAACTGCGGGTCTAAGCGCAAAGCCAGATTGAGCCTGTTCAGCGCTTCATCCAATAAACCTTCAGCTTCATAGATACAGCCCAGGCTGTATTCTATCTTTGCTTTCTTCTTTAACGGCGCGGTTTTTTCCGCTTTCAAGTATTCCAGCCTGGCTGCCTTAAAATCACCCAGCTTAAAATATAAATTACCCAGGTTAGTGCGCGCCTCCAGCAGCTCCGGATTAAGCTTCAGCGCCTTTTGGTATTCCAAAAGCGCCTTATCATAAAGAAAACGCCCCTCGTATTGCAGGGCCAGGTTATTCCGGGCCTTAAAACTATCCGGAGAAAACTGGATTATTCTCTCATAAAAAAGAAGCGGAGAACGCCACTCCAGGTTCCGGTAAAGGGTCAATAATCCGTAAAAAAATACTAAGCCGGTTATAGAAAAGATAAATACCCGTTTGCTTAAATACCTGCGCAGCAGATAAGCCAAGAGCATGAAGAAGCTTATTGAAGGCAGGTAAATGAAATGCTCGGCGATAAAAGCATTGATCGGCAATATCCCTGATTGAGGCAGGAAAAAAATCAACGCCCAGCTTAACATGAATGCGGGCGCCTGGTTATTTTTCCTGTCTCTTAACCCATAAATACAGGCAACGCAAATCAGGGCTAACCAGAACCAGCTCAGGGAAAAATCCCAAAAACTTGCTGGCCGGCTGACTGTCCAGCTCATATGCAGGTCAAGCGGTAAAAATAATAACCTTAAATAGGTAAAGATCACTTCCGGTAAGGCCGTAACCCTTAAGAATAAGGGAATTTTGGTTAATGCCGGAGGATAAGTGCGGGGAAAGTTCAGGAAGCTGATCCTGGATAAAACATAGATAAGATCAATAATCAAAAACGGCAGGAGGAGTTTGATAAAATTAGCCGGATTTTTTAGTTCTTCCCGGCGGTAATAAAATAAATACGCCAGGATAACCAGGGGAAAAACTACGGCTAATTCCTTAGATAGTAAGGCCGGGATAAAGGCCAGCCAGGCTAAAAAACGGTAACCCCTGATAAATAAAAGTAAAGCCGATAAGAGAAAAATCCCCATGAGCATATCTGCCCTGCCGGAGATATAAGTGACTGCTTCGGTATGCAAAGGGCTTACGCTAAATAATAAAGCCGTGCCGAGCGCCAGGCTTACCTGTTTAAGGATAGCGCACCCCAGCAGGAAAACAAGAAAGGCCGCTAAGATTTGCAGGATAATATTAGTTAGATGGTATCCGAAGGGATTTAATTGCCAGAAATGATAATCCCAGATGTTCGTGGCCGCTTGCAGCGGGCGGTAGAAATTTGATCCGAAATCTATTCCCGAATACAGGTCGCTGGTAAATGCCGAAGGTAAATTCTGCCAGCTGCGGATAGACGGGTTCCTGACGATCAGGGCTTCATCATCCCAGATAAAAGGATTACCCAGGGAATTGGAATAGAAAATTACGCAAACTCCGGCGATAAGGCAAAAAACCAAAACGAGCAAGCTGGCCTTAACTTTCAATATGCTCCCCTCCCGGCGATCTTATCCGGCACGCAGGCGCCGGAAATACTCCTTAACCTGGCTAAAACCAGCGTATTCTTTAAACTGCGGCGGCTCTTTAATAAAACCTTGATATAATTATCCGCGTAACCCTCCCAATAACCGGGCGCCTCTTTTGATTCCCGCTCAAAAAGCACCGGCAGCCTAACCCCGAGAAAATCCTGTTTATAGTCTTTAGCGCAGGCCTGAGCGCAATTTTTAAGCCTGGCAATACGCTTTTTTACTGTTAACGCCGGAATTTCACCGGATAATTTTGAGCCGGCTAAAGTCCCCTCTCTCCTGGAGTAAGGAAATATATGCACCTTTAAAGGGTTGATGCGCTTAACCAGCTTTAAAGTGTTCTCAAAGTTCTTTTCGGTTTCTCCCGGAAAACCCACCAGGCAATCCGTAGTCAGGCCAATGCCGGGAATTTTCTGTTTAATTTTACGGATCAACTTGAAATAATAAGAGC
This sequence comes from Candidatus Omnitrophota bacterium, assembly GCA_041651675.1. Classification (GTDB taxonomy): domain Bacteria; phylum Omnitrophota; class Gorgyraeia; order Gygaellales; family Profunditerraquicolaceae; genus UBA6233. The sequence continues at coordinate 4,877 of JBAZIT010000040.1, forward strand.
GCGTATACCTGCGCCGCATTTTTTTCAGAATTTCATCGTCGCCGCTTTGAATCGGGATATGCAAATGCCGGCACAGTTTTTTAGATCCGGCGAGCTTATTAATCAACTCATCCGATACGTCTCCCGCTTCTATTGAACTTAACCTGATACGCAGGATGCCGCCTATCTTTTCCAGCGCGCTGATCGCCTCAACTAAATTTACCCTAGGCTTTAAATCCCGGCCGTAGGAGCCCAGGCAAATTCCCGTAAGGACAATTTCCTTAAAGCCGTTTTTGGCTAAACGCCTGGCCTCCCGGACAATTTCGGCCAGCGGCCTGCTCCTTGAGCGTCCGCGCACCAAAGGCACTTTACAATAAGCGCAGGAATTATCGCAGCCATCCTGGATTTTCAGGAATGCCCGCGTATGGGAATGAAAACTGCTGATCCCCTCGCTGAAAAAGCCTTTACTTACAATAAAACTTACCCCTTTTATTTTGGCCAGTTGGCGGCTGTCGTTTTTAACCAGGCAGCCGGTAACAATGATCCTGGCCTGATGGTTTTCGTTAATACAGCGCCGGATAATCCCGCGGGATTTTTGGTCAGCTCCGGAAGTGACCGTGCAGGTATTAATAAGATACACATCGGCTTTCCCGGCAGCTCCGCCAGTCTCTATAAAGCCGTGTTCAAGAAAACGTTCTCTTATGCTCTGGGTATCATACTGGTTGACCTTACAGCCTAAGGTGTAGAATTTAATCGTGGGCATATAATTCTATGAAACTAGCTGCGGCGAGGCAGGCGGTGTCTACACGCAGGACCAGATCACCGAGAGTAACCGGAATAAATCCCGAATCTACGGCCAATTGCACCTCTTTCCCGGAAAAATCTCCCTCCGGGCCGATCAAAACCAGTATATTGGACGGCTTAGCCCGGCTAAGGACCTCTTTAAGGCTTGGCCTTGAACCCAGCAGGTGCGGGATCAACTTCAGGTCAAATTCTGAAGACAACGCGAGCGCTTCGGTAAAGCTTTTAACCGGCTCAACTATCGCCAGGTTATTTCTCTGGCTCTGCTTACTGGCACTGAGAGCGATCTTTCTCCAGCGCAAAAGGCGCGCTCCTTCTTTGGGCTTATCCAGCTTTACAATTGTGCGTTCGGTTTTGAGCGGAATTATTCTGTCTACGCCCAGCTGGACAAGTTTATCCACAATATCATCCATTTTAGCTTTTTTAGGAATGGCGCAGGCAATGCTTAATTTTATCCTGGTTTTCCTGCGGCCGGACGACATTTTATTTTTAATATCCAGGCGAATTCCATTCTTGAGATCGGCGATAATACAATTATACTCATTTCCATCTTCATCAAATACCATCACCTTCTCTCCTACTTTAAGCCGGAGGACATTTTTTAGGTGATGCGCCTGATCTTTGTCTCCGAGCACAATTCTATCCCCCGCGATATTTGAAGCCGGGCAAAAAAACCTGTTCATCTAAAACACCTTTCGGATAAGCTGCAGGCCCATGAACATGATAATCAAACCGCAGATAATGTTGAATAACTTTACGTAATTATTCTCGGTATTTTTCAGAAATGCGGGTAGCAAACCGGCTAAGGCCACGAAAATCAATAATGGAGATAAACAGGTGCCCAAACTGAATGCCAAAATATACAGCAAATTCTCCCAGGCATTTTGGGAGGTTAAACCGGCATAAGTCAGGATGGTGACCAGCGGCGCGCAAGGCAAAATACCTATAACCAGCCCCAGGATGACTAGGCTCTTGCTGTCTTTTTCTACGATATTCCTATGCAGAAACTTGCAAGGAGCCAGGCTTATGCTCTTACCCAAGGACATAAGCGCTCCGAGTAAAACCACGAATACGCCGGCTGTGATTAATATGGGCCCATAGAAAAAACTAAGCCTTTCAAAAATCAGCCTGCCTAATGAAAAAAACAGCGCTCCCAGGACCAGGTATACAGAAACCCTAGAGAGCGAAAATATGACATAAGCGACCAGGCCCTTAAAAACATTTTTCTGGGTCCCGGCTACATATGCCAGGAGGAGCGGGCCGCAACTGGCTAAACAGGGGCCCCAGCCGAATGACAGACCCAGGATAAAGCTGCTTATTGCTGTTTTAATCACTCTCCAGCCTCTTTCTCCGAAAAGACTTCGGCGGTGAATATGTAAATTTCCGTAGATTTATCCTTCCAGGCATCCTCGGGCAGGCCGGCTTTATGCAAGCACAGGTTGGACATGAATTCTTCCTTAGACCATCCGGTTTCCGCAGCTACCTGGGGAAGGAATACGCCGCTGCGTAAGCCTTTACGCACCAGGACGCCGTGCACACCGAGTTGTATCTCATCAGGGTCAGTAATCTTTCCCATTGGAGATAAAACAGATACTTCAATCCCGATACTCTTTAATTCCGCTAAGCTTAAAGGACTAAAACGCGGGTCCTGCGTAGCTGCTTCAACCGCCATATCCCTGACTGTCAAATACAAAGGCTCTGAGCCGGTAAGATTACCGATACAGCCGCGTAGTTGGCCGTCTTCGTTCAAAGTAACAAAAGCTCCCATAACCCTGGACAAAAGAGGATCAGCCGGCTTTACCTGCAGCTTCTTTCCAGTCCTTAGATATGTTTCTATGCTGTCCCGCGCGATTTTAAGCAGTTCTTTTCTTTGGGTTTTATTTAGCATGCTTTCTCCTTTGGGTTCGTCAATTGCACAACTCGCATATCCAACGGTCCAGATACCCTTTTTTCTATTACCCGTGACCAACGCCGAATTAGTATATTTTAAAATCTCGACCTTATCGTGCCCGAGCTCCTTAGCCAAGATCAGCGTGCTTACTACGCCAAACCCTCCGCACATCTGCATTTTCTCGTCGCGAATACCGTAATAAATTCCTTCGCTGTCCAATTTTTCTATAGCGCCCAGAGTAAGCTCATCCATTACCGAGGCCTGTTCGTAATCGTAACCGTGATACATATCCGTAGAAACAACTACTAAAACATCCTTACGCTCTCCGATTGTTTCTTTAAGCAAAGCCGCAAATTTTTTACAGGTATTTAAAGAGCAATCGCCCAAAACTACCGGGACGATCTTAAAACCAGTAAGCGTCTTTTGTAAAAACGGCAACTGCACCTCCACGCTATGCTCATCTTCAAAAGCCTGCGGGGTGAAGCTTATTTCCGGATCCCGGCCAAGCAGCTTACGGGAGAATTCATTGTCAACGGCAATCTGGCCAAGGGGGGTTTTAAATATGCCTTCGGGATAAATTGACGCGCCGCTAAAAGGATAATGGTGGCTTGTCCCCAGGATGACGACCGTCTTAAAGGGGCAATTCTTGATCAGCTTATAACCAAATGCGGCTACCTGGCCGGAATAACCGTAGCCGGCATGCGGGGAGATAAGCGCGAATATCCGGCCCTCAATTTTTTCCGGGTTGGCTTTTTCCAGGAAACCATCGATCATCAAAGAAAGTTCTGCCGGGCCTTCGGGGTAAAACGTCCCGGCTACACAGGGCTCTTTTACGCCGGCCGCGTAGCCGGCAGCATAAAAAAGAAGGAATAAAATTAACGCGCTAATCCCAAACGCCTGCGATTTCCTTCCCACAGAACTTGCACCTTCCTTCTTTTAAATTATTTTGGACGATAAAGTAACCGCTGCGTTCAATGACTATTTTTTTACATCCCGGACAGTAGGTGTTTTCCGCAGGGCCAGGCGGAATATTGCCAATATAAACATAATTTAGCCCGCAGTCAATAGCTATCTTCCTGGAGCGCTCCAGAGATCCTACGGAAGTAGGGTTAAGGCCGGTCAGTTTATACATCGGAAAAAATCTTGAAAAATGCAGCGGAGTATCTGCTCCTAAATTATCCTTGATCCAAACACACATCTTCTTTAAAGTGGGCTCATCATCGTTAAAACCGGGAAGCAGTAAGGTTGTTATTTCAATATGCACCCCTTCCTCCCGCAATACTTTTAAGGAATGTAATACCGGCTCAAGGCTGCCCCCGGTTAATTTGGCGTAATATTCTTCGCTAAAGCCTTTTAAGTCAATATTGGCCGCGTCCAGGAATTTAGCCAAGGCCCGCAGCGGCTCTTCATTGATATACCCGTTGGAATGCATAATATTTTTTAGGCCTTTTTTCCGGGCCAGCCTGGCTGTCTCAAGCATATATTCATAAAACACGGTCGGCTCGCTGTAGGTATAGGCAATTGTCGGCGCTCCCGATTCCCGGGCATTATTTACCAACTCCTCCGGCTCAAGATACCTGTACTCCACTTCTTCGGGCCGGTTCTGGGATATCTCCCAGTTCTGGCAGAATTTACATTTCAGGTTGCAGCCGGCAGTAGCGACAGAGTAAGCGGTGGTTGAAGGAAGGAAATGGAATAAAGGTTTCTTCTCGATCGGGTCAATATGGATGGCTACGGGCTTGGCATACACAAGCGTGTATAAAACACCGCTGCGGTTCTCGCGCACCCCGCAATACCCGCGCCTGCCGTCGGGGATCGCACAGCGCCGCGGGCAAAGCCGGCATTGAACAAGCTTATTAACCAGCTTTTGGTAAAAGGCCGCTTCTTTTGGCTGTTCCAGGCTGTATAGATCGGGAGAAAAAATGCAGAAAAAAAATAAGGAAAATAAAAAAACTATACTAAAAAACGGTTTACGGACATTTCTCATGCTGCGCTATCTTGGATTTTGGTGGAGCTGAGGAGGATCGAACTCCTGGCCTCCTCGTTGCGAACGAGGCGCTCTCCCAACTGAGCTACAGCCCCA
>JBAZIT010000041.1:0-9474 GCA_041651675.1 Candidatus Omnitrophota bacterium
AATGCAATATGGATATGGTTAAGCTGGAGGAAGTTAAAGAAGAGGACAAGGAGACGCTGTATAATCTGCTGCGTAATCATTACAAATATACGCAAAGCAGGAAAGCCAAGAAAATCATTGAGAGTATTTCTGATGAACTCAGGAAATTCGTCAAGGTCATTCCGATTGAGTATAAACGTATCCTGGAAGGGATAAAAATAGAAGAAAAGCTTGATCTCAAGGAGGCTTACGATGGGTGATCCGAAAGGCTTCCTTAAAATAGCCAGGAAAAACAGCTCTTACCGGGAAGTTTGCGAGCGTATTAAGGATTTTGGAGAAGTTTCGGAATTGCGGCCTGAGAAACAATCACAGGAACAGGCCTCCCGCTGCATGGATTGCTCTACGCCATTCTGCCACTGGGGTTGCCCCATCGGGAACTATATCCCGGAGTGGAATGATTATATGCATCAGGGTAACTGGAAAGCGGCGCTGGCCTTATTGGAGGCTACCAATAGCCTCCCCGAAATAACGGGCAGGATCTGCCCGGCATTATGCGAATACTCCTGCGTCCTGGGTTTAAATGACGATGCCGTAACTATCCGCGAAAATGAGCTTGCGGTTATAGAATCTGGTTTCAAGAATGGATGGATCAAGCCCTGTTCCATAAAGAAAAGGACCGGTAAAAATATAGCGGTTATTGGTTCTGGGCCGGCAGGCCTATCCTGCGCAGCGCTGCTTAACCGGGCCGGGCATAACGTAACTGTTTTTGAGCGGGATGATTCAGCCGGCGGGATATTGCGCTACGGGATCCCGGATTTCAAACTCGCCAAAGATATCCTGGACAGAAGAATAAATATCTGGAAAAAAGAGGGGGTAGTTTTTAAAACGAATATTGAAGCAGGCAAAGATTATCCGGCTAAAAAACTTTTACATGAATTTGAGGCAGTTTGTTTGGCCGGCGGTTCGCGCGTACCCCGGGATCTGAACATCGAAGGAAGAGAGCTAAAAGGTATTTATTTTGCTATGGATTATCTCAAAGAATCCAACCGGCGCGTCGCCGGAAAAAAAATTCCTGCGGAAGAATTAATCTCTGCTCAGGGCAAAAAAGTAGTGGTGATCGGAGGAGGAGATACCGGAGCTGACTGCGTAGGCACAGCCAATAGGCAGGGAGCAAAATGTGTCGTGCAGATCGAAGTCTTACCGCAGCCTCCCGGCTGCCGAACCGATGCTTACCCCTGGCCAAAGTATCCGCTGCTTTTAAAAACTACAAGCTCGCATGAGGAGGGGGGAGAACGCCGGTGGTCAATTATGACCAAGCGTTTCAACGGAGAGAAGGGCGTGATCAAAAAGCTTTCCTGCGTAAAAGTAGAATTTGCGCAAACAGGTGATAAGAGTTGCCCGGCGTTAAAAGAAATCCCGGGAAGCGAGTTTGAGATCGAAGCGGATCTGGTCATTATTGCCGTAGGATTTTTACATCCTGAGCATGCGGGTTTGCTTGCCGACCTTAATGTCGGATTTGATAGCCGGGGGAATGTTTTGACCGACGAAAATTATATGACCTCGGTTAAGAAAATATTCTCTGCGGGAGACATGCGCCGCGGGCAGTCATTGGTGGTCTGGGCTATTGCCGAAGGCCGGCGCGCAGCTTATTCCATAGATAAATATTTGATGGGGGAGAGCAGTTTATCATTTATCTAAAAAAGGGGTATGCATATGATCAGCACCGGAATAAGAGGTTTGGACGAAGTAATTACCGGCCTGCGGGCCGGGGATAATGTAGTCTGGCAGATAGACGACATAAAAGATTATATCGGCCTGGTTAAGCCTTTTGTGCGTCAGGCGCTTAAAGAGGATAAGAAAGTCATCTACCTGAGGTTTGCCCGGCATGAAGAGCTGCTTAAGCCGGCTAAAAATATAAAGCGTTATGAGCTGAATGCCCAGGCCGGGTTCGAATCTTTTACCACCAAGGTGAATAATATTATCACGCAGGAGGGCGAGGGCGCCTACTATGTATTTGACTGCCTTTCCGACCTTCTTTTAGCCTGGGCTACCGACCTCATGATCGGTGATTTCTTTATGGTCACCTGCCCTTATCTTTATGAGCTTAAGACAGTCACCTACTTTTCGTTATTGAGGAACAACCATTCTTTCAAATCCATAGCCCGTATACGCGAGACTACGCAATTACTGCTGGATGTATACCATTGCGCAGGCAGTTGCTATATCCACCCTTTAAAGGTTTGGAACCGTTATTCCCCGACCATGTTCCTGCCGCACCAGAGAAAGAATGACTCCTGCACTCCGATCACTGACAGTATCAACGCCGCCAAGATACTTTCCTATATCCGGGAAAAAGGGGCGCAGAGCACCAGGAGGAATCTGGATTACTGGGACCGTTTATTTATGGCGGCCGAAGAGCTGCTCAAGGACGGCGCCCCTGTGGAAAAGATAAAAGAGAGGATCAGGAACCTCTGCGGCATTATGATCACGAAGAATAAGAAGATCCTGTCTTTGGCTATAAGTAATTTTTCGCTTGAGGAGTTGATCGATATAAAATCCAGATTGATCGGGACTGGTTTTATCGGCGGCAAAAGCGTAGGCATGCTCCTGGCCAGAAAGATCCTTTCAAAAAAGATCACCGGCTGGCCGGAGCTCTCGGAGCCGCACGATTCATTTTATATAGGTTCGGATATATTTTATTCCTACATCGTGCATAACCGCTGGTGGAAATTGCATATACAGCAGAAAAGCGACGAGGGGTATTTTAATATCGCCAAGGTGCTCAAGGAAAAGATGCTTTACGGGGTATTTCCCGAGGAGATCATGGAACGCTTCCAGCAGATCATCGAATATTTCGGTTCTTCTCCTATTATCATACGTTCAAGTTCGCTCCTGGAGGATGATTTTGGGAACGCCTTTGCCGGAAAATACGAAAGTATATTCCTGGCGAACCAGGGGAGCCCCGAGCAAAGATATATTCAGTTTGCCGAGGCTGTAAAACGGATCTATGCCAGCACGATGAACGAAGACGCCCTGACTTATAGAAAGCAGCGGGGCTTGGATAAATCGGATGAACAGATGGCCCTCCTGGTGCAGAGGGTTTCCGGGGCGCATCACCAGCATTATTTCTTTCCGGATCTGGCCGGAGTGGGTGTTTCTTATAATACCTATGTCTGGAATAGCGATATCAAGCCGGAAACGGGGATGCTGCGCTTAGTCTTCGGCCTGGGCACAAGGGCAGTCAATCGCGTTGAGGGCGATTACCCGCGGATGGTCGCGCTGAGCGACCCTTTGCGCCAGCCTTATGCCGAGAAGGATGACCTCATAAGATATTCGCAGCATGAGGTTGACCTCATCAATACCAGAGAGAATGCCCTGGAAAGCGTTTCTTTTCAAAAAGTCATAAACGAGAAACTGTATAAAGGTCTGGGGCGCATAGCGGTAAAAGAGTACGCGGCCCTGAGCAGCCAAGGCGAAAGAGGCGCGCAGGAAGAAGAATCCTGGGTGTTGAGCCTGGACAGCTTATTAAAGGGTAATATTCTGGTAGATTTTTTCAAAAAGATATTAAAATCGCTGGAAGAGGTTTATCATTATCCCGTGGAAATTGAGTTTACCCTGAATTTTACCAAAGGGGACACCTTTAAGATCAACCTGTTGCAATGCCGTCCCCTGCAGACGCGCGGGCTGGGGCATAAAGTTGACTTGCCGAAAGGCTTGAGCCGTAAAGATATTCTTTTTGAATCCAGGGGGTATTTTCTGGGAGGCAATATCTCGCAGAAGATCGACTGGATCATCTATGTTGATCCCGCAAAGTATAGCCAGCTGGTATTGTCGGATAAATATGAGATTGCCCGTCTGATAGGCAAGCTTAACCGGACGATAAAATACAAAGAGGAGCTGCCTGTTCTGCTTATGGGCCCGGGTAGATGGGGCACGACCACGCCGTCTTTAGGCGTGCCGGTAAAGTTTGCGGAGATAAACAATGTTGCCGCGCTCGCCGAGATCGCTTTTTCAACCGGTAATCTTATGCCTGAATTATCCTTCGGAACGCACTTTTTCCAGGACCTGGTAGAGACGAATATATTTTATGTTGCTCTTTTTCCTGAAAAAAAAGAAGTTCTCTTCAACGTTGCCTGGTTTACGCAGTTAAAAAATTTATTTGCGACCCTGATGCCCGAATCCGCTAAGTTCGAGGATCTTATTGGCGTTTATGATGCCAGCAGCCGGGGCTTGAGGATAATGTCAGATGTGGTAGCGCAGAAGGTCCTCTGTTTTCAATCCAAAAGCAAGAGCGCTCTTTAATACGCGCTCCGCCAAGACCGCGAAATTCAATTATGTATATTAGCGGATGACTTGGCTTGGCTTCGAGCAGGGCATATGAACTCCAGCAAGCAAGTGTCCTAGCGAGAAGCAAGACAAGGCAGACGCTAACGCACTATTAGGCTTGACAGCTGGGGTATTTTTGCTAAAATACTACCCGATTCGCGTTAACCAACCTTACTGCAGGGCTTTTTAAGCCTACCTAAATATAGTCGGATTTATTATCACCTTAAAGGATAATAAAGATAGCAGAGGGGCTAAGATAGAAGGACAGTTAGACCATGGGTTATGATAATTTAGTCATTGGTGCGGTTTTTATCCCGGTTATCGGCGCGTTCTGCCTGCCTCTGGCAGCCAGGGCCTCCGGCCGCTTAAGGAACCTGCTTTCTTTTGTCTTTATTGCCGCTTCTTTTATCCTTTCTTTGAGGTTAATCCCGTTAGTTTTATCCGGCCAGACAATCTTAATTACTAGACAATTCGCCCTGGGCCTTAATTTTACCCTGCTGGCGGACAGCCTGGCAGTGTTTATGGCCTGCGTTTCCAGCCTGATCAGCGCTCTTATCGTTTTGTATTCATTCGGCTACATCAGCCATTACGAGAACCAGAACGAATATTATTTTATGGTTACGCTCTTTCTTGGAGCCATGATCGGCCTGATCTTTTCCGCTAATCTTATCCTCTTATACATATTCTGGGAGATCACCGCAATCACCAGTTGGCGCCTGATAGGATTTTTCAGGGATAAGACCTACGTGCTGAAAGCGGACAAGGCATTTTTAGTGACGTTTTTCGGAAGCCTGGTAATGTTGATCGGTTTCTTGACTATTTATCAGCAAACCGGTTCTTTTGACCTGCCCGTGATCAAGGAGGTGCTGAAGACACAATTAGTATCTAATTTAACAGTGGCCCTGATCCTGGCCGGCATATTTTCTAAATCCGCGACTTTACCTTTCCACACCTGGCTTCCTGACGCCGGTGTCGCGCCCAGCCCGGTTACCGCGCTGCTGCACGCCGCAGTTTTAGTCAAGATAGGCGTCTATGTTTTTGCCCGTATTTTTATCGTAAATATTACCCCGGATGTCTTATGGCATACGGTCGTGCCTCTGATTGCCGGACTGAGCGCGATTGTTTCAGCCGGCGCCGCACTCCTGGAGACGGATTTAAAAAGGATCATTGCTTATTCTACGATCAGCCAGATCGGATTTATTTTCTTCGGCTTATCTATAGGTAACGGAGTAGCCATACTGGGAGCGCTGCTGTATATCCTGATGCATGGCCTGGCTAAGGCCGGGTTATTCCTTTGCGCCGGTATAGTTGAGCAGAACGCTAAAGTTAAAGATATCACTAAACTCGGCGGGTTGATCTCGACCATGCCGGTAACTGCCATTGCGTTTTTATTCTGTTCTTTTTCCATTATGGGCGTGCCGCCGTTCGGAGGTTTTTTCAGCAAGTTCCTGGTATTTAACGGCGCGCTGGTTTCCGGCAGGCTTTGGATCGTCCTGATCTATTTGATCGGCGCATTTATGACGATCATCTATCTTTTTAGGGTTTTTAACCTGGTCTTTTTAGGCAAGGCGAATATCCCGGCCAGGGAGTCCAGCCCGGTCATGGTTGCGACTGTGGCAACACTTGCCGGGTTGTCGCTGGCCGCCGGGATTTTGATCTTCTATCCCTATAAATTCGCCGAAATTGCCACTTGGCAAATGTTAGGAATGGTCAAATGACAGCTACTACGGCTTTACTGCTTACCATAATTGTTCCTTTATTCTCGGGCTTGTTCATGTTTCTTTTTCCGCAGAGCCTGCGCAGAGTGAAAGAAGGCTTATTTATTCTTTCCGGTTTAGCCGGATTATATCTGGCCATATTTTTATTTAAACAGGATCTCCTGTTTAACCTGCCCTGGATCAGCCCGGGCATAGAGTTGTCATTCAGGCTGTATAATTTCAGCGCTTTCATGATCTTAGCGACGGCCTTTTTTGGTTTTTTGATCGCTGCCTATTCGGTTATTTTTATGCAGGGGAAAAGATTCGCCGCTCAATTTTACGGATATTTTCTCCTTTGCCTAGCTTTTAGTAACGGAGTATTTTTAGCCAATAATCTTCTGCTGCTGCTTTTCTTCTGGGAAGGCCTGTTGCTTTTAATCTTCGGTATGATCAGTGTCGGCAACCCGGATGCATTTAAGACCGCCACCAAGGCTTTTATTATCGTGGGCGTGACTGACCTGTGTTTTATGTTAGGTATTGCCTTAACCGCTTATCTCAGCAAGACCATGCTTATCTCCGCGATCAACCTTCCCTTGAACAGCCCGCTCGTAAATTTAGCGTTTATACTGTTGATGATCGGAGCAATCTCCAAGGGCGGGGCAATGCCATTTCACTCCTGGATCCCGGATGCGGCAGTTGACGCGCCGCTTCCTTTTATGAGCCTTGTTCCGGCGGCGTTAGAAAAACTCCTGGGTATTTATTTTCTTACCAGGTTGGCCTTGGACCTGTTCCAGCTTACCGAGCATTCAGGGTTAAGCACGCTGCTGATGGTTGTCGGCGCGATCACGATCATCCTGGCAGTAATGATGGCCCTGGTCCAGAAAGATTATAAGCGGCTTTTATCATACCACGCCATAAGCCAGGTAGGTTATATGATCTTAGGTATCGGTACAGCCCTTCCCATAGGTATCGTCGGAGGGCTTTTCCATATGATCAACAATGCTTTATATAAGAGCGGGTTATTCCTTACTGCCGGCAGCGTAGAGAAACAGGCCGGCACAACTAATTTGGAAAAACTAGGCGGATTAGGCAGGAAAATGCCGGTTACCTTTGGCTGTTTTCTGATTACCGCCGTAGCTATCTCCGGGGTCTGGCCCTTTAATGGCTTCTTTTCTAAAGAACTCGTCTACGACGCAGCCATCGAAAGAGGATGGATATTCTACATCGCCGCGGTTTTAGGTTCATTTTTTACTGCCGCCTCATTTTTGAAATTAGGGCACGCCGCATTCCTAGGTAAATCCAATTCCGCCAACGATAAAACCAGGGAAGCCCATCCTATGATGCTGATCCCCATGGTTGTTATTGCCATTGTCTGCGTGATCTTCGGAATATTCAACCAGATACCTTTAAATTATCTGATCCAGCCGGTGCTGGGCGTAAAGTCAGCCGGGCACAACTTCAGCGGCTTTCCCGCTAATATGACCCTGGTAGTAATTACTTTTGTAGTTTTATTTTTAGCTTTGGTTAACCATATATTAGGCGCTAAGGCCAAAGGCAGCGGCTTACACGCCTTAGACCATATCCGTTATGCGCCTGGCTTGGCTAATATTTATGATTTAGCCGAGAAAAGATTTTTTGATCCTTATAACTGGGGATTGGGTTTGGTTAATATCATTTCCAGGATCAGTTTAGGGATAGACCGGGGCATAAACTGGCTCTCTGACGGATTAACTGTGCGCCTGGCTTACGGCCTTTCCTCGGGGATAAGGAGCATGCATAACGGCAATTATTCGGTGTATCTGGCCTGGTCGCTCGCCGGGATGCTGGTTATTTTTGGCTTCCTGGTTATTTTTTAGGAGAATATAGTGTACGCATTATTTGTCTTAGTTCCGTTTTTGAGCAGCTTTATACTGAACCTTCCTTTTAGAAAGCTGAATAAAAGGTTGAGCTTCGGGGTTGGCGCGGCTTTATTCCTGCTACAGATGGCGGTAATCATAATACCCGGTTTGGGTTTGGATAAAATCAATCCGGCTGTCCTGGCCAATATTTTTAATTTTGACCTGGGAGCAGATGCTTTAAGCAGGGTTATGCTGTTTTGCATCGGCCTGGTTGCTTTCGTTACTTTATGCGCCAATTCCCTGTTTTTAAAAGATAGCGACGATAAATTCAATTTTATCAATATGCTTTTAATTGCCGTAGCCGGAATGAACGGCATAGTCTTAGCCAAAGATATATTCTCTCTTTATGTATTTTTAGAGATTACGGCAGTCGCTTCTTTCATCCTGATCGCGTTTAACCGGGAGGAGCTGGGATTGGAAGGCGCGTTCAAGTATATCCTGCTCTCCAGTATAGCCACGGTCTTAATGATCGCCGGTATCGCCTTATTTTTCCTGGCCAGTGGAAGCACGAATTTTGCCGCTATTCATTCTGCGCTCCTGGCCCAGGATAAAAGCCTCTTGATCAATCTGGCAATGGCCTTATTTCTTTCAGCTTTATTCATTAAAGCCGGGCTGATGCCATTTCACGGCTGGGTGCCTGATGCTTATACTGCGGCGCCGGCTGCGGCATCCGTATTTTTAGCCGGAATAATAACCAAGACCGCCGGAGTATATGTTCTTATCAGGATATTGGTTTCCATAACCGGTTTTAGCCTGACCATTAAATCTGTGCTTTTGTTTATCGGCGCTTTTTCAGCGATTATCGGGGCGTTAGCGGCGTTGACCCAGTCTGATTTTAAGCGTATGCTCAGTTATTCCAGCATCAGCCAGATGGGCTATATTATCTTAGGCGTAGGCTCGGGCACGGTTTTGGGCCTGGCCGGAGCAGCCTTGCATATTTTTAATCACGCGGTATTTAAGTCGCTGCTTTTCGTAAATTCCGCGGCAGTAGAAAAGGCGCTGGGCTCAAGGGATATAAATAAAATGGGCGGTTTAGGCAGCCGGATGCCTATAACCAGCCTGACTTCGGTCCTGGGAAGCTTATCCTGCGCAGGCATACCGCCATTAGCGGGCTTTTGGAGCAAATTGATAATCATTATCGCGCTCTGGAGCGCAGGTTACCAGGCTTACGCGGTAATCGCTATATTGGGAAGCATTTTGACCCTGGCTTATTTCCTTTGTTTGCAGAGAAGCGTTTTCTTCGGTAAGCTTAATGCCGAGTTCAAGAATATTAAAGAGGCGGGTTTTAGCCTGGTATTCCCCGCGTTATTACTGGCGGTTATCATCGTGGGAGTAGGAATATTTTTGCCGTTGGCGCTGGATAAATTCATTTTGAGTTTTAATACGCTCCTGGGAGGTTAGCTTGTTTTTGGATTTAATTATTTTAATATTATTGGTCCTGGCGGCTTTATGGACGGTAATGACCAGGAGCCTTTTGCGCGCGGCCATGGGCCTGGCCCTGGCCAGCGCTATCCTGACTTTGATCATGTTTAATATGGATGCCAGCCTGGCCGCTGTTTTTGAATTGTCCGTAT
>JBAZIT010000042.1:0-9471 GCA_041651675.1 Candidatus Omnitrophota bacterium
ACTTCCAGATACTCGGTAAAAGAAGTAGTCGCTGAAATATTAAAAGTTGTATCCGGCAGGAAGAAAAAGTAATACCTTAAAATATGACAAGCCTTGAAGCGCTGGTTGCTTTGAATATGGCGGGCAGCATAGGAAGCAGCCGGCTAAATAAATTGCTGGAGTATTTTGGCCGGCCCCAGGATATATTCGACGCCTCTGCTGCTGAATTGGCCAGAGTGTCAGGCATCGGAGAAAATTCAGCCTGCCGGATCCATTCTTTTAAAAAAGAAGATTTAAACAGAGAGCTGCAAGACGCTGCTAAGCTGGGTTTGAAGATTATGACGGTTACCGGAGCAGATTATCCGGAGAATTTGAAGAATATTCCGGGTTCGCCGATCGTGCTTTATGTGAAAGGAGAGATCCGGCAGGAGGATAACCTGGCCATAGGTATTGTCGGTTCGCGCCAGGCCTCTCTCTACGGGTTAAGCGCGGCCGGAAGATTCGCTTCGGAATTAGCCGCCGCAGGTTTTACGATTGTTTCCGGGATGGCCCGGGGCATAGATACTGCCAGCCACCGCGCTGCCTTAAGGGCCGGCGGCCGCACGCTGGCAGTGATGGGCAGCGGCTTCAGGCATATTTATCCCGAAGAGAATAAAGAATTAGCCGAAGAGATTTCCTGTTCAGGCGCGGTCATCTCGGAGTTTCCTTTGAACGAAGCTCCCTTAAAAGAAAATTTTCCCCGCAGGAACCGCGTTATCAGCGGCCTGAGTTTAGGATTGCTGGTTGCCGAGGCAGCCCGGAACAGCGGCGCGCTGATCACCGCGGACTTTGCGCTTGAACAGGGCAGAGAAGTATTTGCTCTCCCCGGGAATATCGATTCCGGAAGTTCTTTCGGCACTAACGCGCTGATCAAGCAGGGAGCAAAACTGGTAACTCAAGCCGAAGATATTTTAGAGGAATTTGATCTGCCTTCCGTTCCTCTTAGAAAAGAAAGCCCGGGCTCAAGGCACGGTTTAGAAAATAAACAAGAGGACAGGCTCTATGAATTAATCAGCCCCAACGGTATTTTACTGGATGAATTGATCGCCAAAGCAGGTATGGATATCCCCGAGATCTCGGCTATACTTCTGGGTTTGCAGCTCAAAAAATTAGTCCGGCAGCTTCCGGGTAAACAATTCGTAAGGAGCACTTAATGAAGAAAAAGAGTTTAGTCATCGTCGAGTCGCCGACCAAGGCCAAGACTATCGGCAAGATCCTGGGAGAGGGCTTCAGCGTAGTTTCTTCCATGGGGCATATTATTGACCTGCCGCAGAAAAAACTCGGCGTGGAGATAGAAAAAGATTTTGAGCCGGAGTATGTGACTTTGGCCGGCAGGCAAAAAGTCTTGACGGAACTGAAAAAAGGGGCCAAGGGTAAAGAAACGGTTTATGTGGCGACCGACCCTGACCGCGAAGGCGAGGCCATCGGCTGGCAGATCAAAGAACGCATTTTAAAGGGCGCTAATATCCTAAGGGTTACTTTTCATGAGATCACGCCGGCGGCAGTCAAGGAAGCGTTTAAGCATCCGCGGGAATTTGACGCGAAAATGGTCGAGGCCCAGGTCGGCCGCCGGGTTTTAGACAGGATCATGGGTTATTTTCTTAGCCCGCTGCTCTGGAAGAAAATCGCCCGGGGCCTGAGTGCCGGGCGCGTCCAGTCAGTAGCTTTGCGCCTGATTGTCGAGCGCGAGCGGGAGATCCAAAAATTCGTCCCCCGCGAATATTGGGAGATCGAAGCCAAACTGGCCAAAGGGAATGACAAGTTTACCGCCAAACTGGATAAGCTCGACGCCCAGAAAGCGCAGATCGCTAAGAAAGAAGAAGCGGATAATTTATGCGGAGATATTAAGGAAAAACAATTTATCGTTGCGGAGGTTAAGAAGAGCGAAAAAAAACGTAACGCCGAGCCGCCCTTTATCACCAGCACCCTGCAGCAGGACGCCTTTAATAAATTACGGTTTAACGCGAACAAGACCATGTCTGTTGCGCAGAGCCTCTATGAAGGCATTGATATCGGCCAGGATAATCCGGTGGGCCTGATCACTTATATGCGCACGGATTCTCCGCGCGTCGCCCCCGAGGCCATTAACGAAGTGCGGAGCTTTATCGCCAGTAACTTCGGTAAAGAATTCGTTCCGGAAACGCCGAATTATTATAAGGTGAAAAAGCTCGCCCAGGAAGCGCATGAAGCTATCCGGCCTACTTTCGTATCGCGGCATCCGGACAGCCTGAAAAATTTCCTTGCCCCTGATGAATTAAAATTGTATGAGCTTATCTATAACCGTTTTGTGGCCAGCCAGATGAAGCCCGCTGTCTACGCCGTAACCTCCGTAATTATAGGAGCGGGAGAACCTGCCTGTCCGGCAGGCAGGTATCAATTTAATGCCGCGGGAAGCACGCTCACTTTCAGCGGTTTTATGGCCGCCTACGATAAAAACGGCGGGGAAGAGGAAGCGGAGGCAGAAAAAGAGAAAGAAAAAAAGAATCTAATTCCTCCGTTAGAAAAGGGAGATATACTGGAGTTACTGGAGCTGCTGCCTTCACAGCATTTTACCAAGTCCGCTCCGCGTTATTCCGACAGCTCACTGATCAAGGCGCTGGAAGAGGATGGGATCGGCCGGCCTTCAACCTACGCGCCGATAATTTACACCCTGATCCTGCGCGATTACGTGCGCCGGATAAAAGGCTATCTTAACCCGACGGAACTGGGCTTTAAGGTCTGCGACCTGTTGGTGGAATATTTTCCCAAGATCATCGATGTGAATTTTACGGCGGCCATGGAAGAGGAGTTGGATGAGATCGAAGAGGGTAACCTGAACCGCCTTAAAGTGCTGCAGGATTTTTACGCGCCTTTTAAGGTCAGCCTGGATTTTGCCCAGGCTAATATCAAGAAGGAAGTTATTACTACGGATGAGGTTTGTGCTAAATGCGGCAAGCCGATGATCGTCAAGTGGGGCAGGAGAGGGAAATTCCTGAGCTGTTCCGGATTTCCGGAATGCAAGAATTCCAAATCCATTACCTCGGGAGTCAAATGCCCGGAACCCGGATGCGGCGGAGAATTGATCGAGCGCCGCTCTGCGCGCGGATTTTTCTACGGCTGCTCTAATTTTCCGAAATGCAGGTTTACCTCGCGCGCTTTGCCTGAGGATAAAGAACAGGCTTAACTTATGGATAAATATATCGAAAAATTCATGCGGTATATGGAGATCGAAAAAAATTATTCGCAGCATACTTTGGCCAATTACCGGCTGGATTTAAAAGACTTCAGTAAATTCTGCGGGGAGCTTAGCCTGGAAAAAATAGATTATTTACTTTTGAGGAAATACCTGGCGGTTTTAAAGGAAAAAAATTTAGGAAACCGGACAGTCGGCCGGCACCTCTCGGCGCTGCGCAGCTTTTTCCGCTTCCTTTGCCGCGAGGGATACCTGAAGACTAACCCTATCCTTATGCTCTCCAGCCCCAAGCTGGATAAGCATCTGCCTTCTTTTATGACGGAAGAAGAGGTCGCCAAATTGATCGAATCCGCCCTGCCTAAAGATAGCCGCGATGAATTGGGCCTGCGTAACCGGGCGATATTGGAAACTTTTTATTCCAGCGGACTGAGGATCTCCGAACTGGTGGCTTTAAGCCTGGACGATATTGATTTTATCTCAGGGATAATCAAGGCCAAAGGCAAAGGGAAAAAGGAACGGGTTGTGCCGGTAGGCGATATAGCATTAACCGCGCTAAGAAAATACCTGGATCAACGGAAAAAGCAAAGTAGCGCGGTGTTTTTAAATAAGAACGGAAAGCGTATCTCTACAAGAGGCGTGCGCGATGTAGTGGAAAAATATCTGAAAAGCGCGGGTATCCAGCGCGGGGTATCCCCGCATACTTTCCGGCATTCTTTTGCCACGCATTTGCTGGACCGGGGCGCTGACCTGCGCACAGTGCAGGAATTGTTGGGCCATGCGAATCTATCCACCACCCAGATCTATACGCATCTGACGACGGAAAAACTGAAGAACGTGTATGATAAGGCGCATCCGCATGCGTAGTCAGATAGAGTGTAGTGAGCAGTCAGCAGATAGCAGGTAGGGTATGTTTATACTTTATGATTTAATTTTTTTGATCTTTATTTTATTTTATCTTCCCATATATTTGTTTAAGGGGAAGTTCCATCGCGGTTTTTTGGCGCGTTTGGGGGTCTTACCCAAAGGTTTAGCGTTGGACAGGCCGATCTGGGTGCATGCCGTAAGCGTAGGAGAAGCAAAATCTGTGCGCGGCCTGGTCGAAGAACTGCGTAAAATGTATCCGCATAAAAAATTCGTCATTTCTACGGTGACTCCTACCGGAAACAAGATCGCCCTGGGCTTAAAGAAACCGGGAGACCTGGTCACCTATCTGCCGCTGGATTTTAGTTTTATAGTCCAGGGTGTGATCAAGCGGGTCGATCCCGCGTTATTTATTATCGCCGAAACCGAGATCTGGCCGAACCTGATTACCTGTCTTTATAAAAAAGGTATCCCTATTGTTACGGTTAACGCCAGGATATCCGAAGCTTCTTTTAAGGGGTACTCCGCGGTCAAGTTATTGATCAAGCCCCTTTTAAATAAAATAAATTTATTCTGCAGCCAGACCGTATCTGACGCCGAAAGATTAAAAAAGTTAGGGGTAGCAGCCGAAAAGATAAAGGTAACCGGAAATATGAAATTCGACCAGTTAGCCCCTATCCAAGCAAGCGGGTACAGGGAGAGGTTGGGTTTGGGTTTGGGGGAGAGGCTTTTTGTCGCCGGCTCTACTCATCCGGGAGAAGAAGAAATAATTTTGGGCGTATATAAAAGCCTGCTGCCTGATTTTCCGGGGCTTAAGCTTTTTATTGCTCCGCGCCATCCCCAAAGGGCTGCGCAGCTTTTGAAAATCGTATCCGGCCTGGGCTTAAGCGGTTTAGAAATTTCTAAACTGAGTTCCCAGCGTTCTTTCGGGGCAGCTAACCCGGTTTTTATCCTGGATACTGTCGGCGAGCTGGCTAATTTTTATACGGCGGCGGATATTGTTTTTGTGGGCGGAAGCCTGGTTAAAAAGGGCGGCCAAAATATTTTAGAACCGGCTGCCTGCGGAAAGCCGGTGGTCTTTGGCCCGCATATGTTTAATTTCCGCGATATAGCCGAGATGTTTTTAAAAAATAATGCTGCTATAATGGTCAAAGACAGCGGCAGTTTATTAACGGCCGTAGCGCGGGTTTTAAAAGACGGCTCCCTGGCTGCCCAGTTAAGCGCGAACGCCGCCAGCGTGATACCAAAAAATCAGGGCGCGACGCAAAAAAACAGCCAGGCGCTGAAAGCGATAGGATTAGCCGATGGAAATTAGAGCCAGGCAGGATAATGGTATAGTAATCTTGGATTTGTCCGGCCGCATTGACGTGAATGCGGCTAACCTGGTGGAAGTGATCGGGCAATGCCTGCGCGACGGTTATATTGATATCCTCTGTAACCTGGAAGAAGTGGATTTTATAGATTATATGGGTACTTCCGTGGTCGTTATCGCTTATAAAGAAGTGATGAATAACCGGGGAAGGATGAAATTCTGCAATGTGCCGCAGCATATCCGGAATATCCTGGGCATTGCCGGAATGGACAGGGTCATTGAGATGTACCCGGATGAAACGCTGGCTTTAAACAGTTTTAAAGAAGATAAAGTTATTGAAGATATCCAGAAGATGCAGCTGCGCCGCAGGTTTAAGCGTTTGCCTATTGATATCAAGGTAGAGCTAAAAGCTAAATATGCCCGAAATCCCGTATGTTTGAAACTCGATCTTTTGAATATAAGCGCTATAGGCGCCTTTATTTTTGGCTGCAATAAATTTGCGCTGGGCGATGAAGTGGTCCTCAAAATGAAACTTCCTCCCAAACGCGAGGCGCTGGAATTAGAAGCCAAGATCGTCTGGATCCCCGACAAGCAGGTCCAGCCGCACTCTTATCCCGGAGTAGGAGTGGAATTTATCAATATGCCTCCGGATATCCAGCAGAAACTTATTGATTTTATTGAAAGAAACCTTTCTTTCATGTCCACGGATTAAATTGTTAAAATGCCCAAGACCGTGTTTTCCCCTAAAGCAGTAATCTTTGACCTGGACGGCGTGATCATTGATTCTATGCCTTATCATTTCCTGGCCTGGTATGAGGCGTTAAGGCCGTACGGCGTGCGGGTAAGTTGTTTTGAGGTCTATTCCAAGGAAGGCGAGAAGTGGGAAAAGACACTTAAAGAGCTGCTGGCGCGTTCCGGTATAAAACCTGCTCCTAAGCTTTTAGCCGAGATATTTTCCAGCCGCCAGAGGATATTCAAAAAACTTTTCCGCAGGTTTGTCTTTAAAGGCGCGCAAGAATTCATCCTCTGCCTTTACCGCCGAGGTTATGCTTTGGGCCTGGTTACCGGGACTCCGCTTAAAGAGGTGCATAAAATACTCCCCCGGGAGATCTTCTCTTTATTTAAAACTATTGTGGCCGGCGACCAGGTGAAAAAAGGCAAGCCTGACCCTGCCCCTTATCTCAAAGCCAGCCGCATACTCAAATCCGCTCCCAGCCAGTGCCTGGTGGTGGAAAACGCGCCCCTGGGCATAGAATCCGCTAAAAGGGCAGGAATGTTTTGTGTCGCCGTTACTACGAGTCTGCCTAAGGAATACCTTAAGCAGGCTGATATTATTGTTGATAAACTGCAGGATATCCCGGGCTTGATCGAGCCGTCCTGCAAGAGGGTTTCTGCCGGCAGGTAAATCTCCTATCTTGTTGTATTCAAAAGGCTTTGCTCCCTGATAAAGCTGTTGCTTCTTACTTTTTCCTGTGCTATCATAATAAGCTAATATGAAAAAATATCTTTACAATCTGGCGACGGATAAAGAAAGGGGATTCTTCGCGTTTTTACTCAAACCCCTGCTCCTTTTGGCTTCTTTTATCTACGGAGGCATAATCAGGGGCTTGGCCCTGTTTTTTTCATTTAGGCCGGCCAAGTTAGCCTGTAAGGTGATCAGTATCGGCAATATTACCCTTGGCGGGACAGGCAAGACCTCTTTGGTTGAGTTTATCAGCCGTTGCCTGAGAGATAAGGGGCATAAAGTAGCAGTATTAAGCCGGGGATATAAAAAAATCAGCGGGGAGATGGGGGATGAACCGTCCATGCTGCTTAAACATTTAGGCGATATACCGGTGATCGTAGACAAAGACAGGGTTCGTTCCGCTAAAAGAGCCATCCAGGAATACGGGGTGGATACGGTTATTCTGGATGACGGTTTGCAGCAATGGCGCATCCGGAAAGACCTGGAGATCGTGACAGTCAGCGCCGCTCAAGGGTTGGGTAACCGCCATATGCTGCCGCGGGGGATATTGCGCGAACCGCTCTCTGCGCTTGGCCGCGCGGATATTTTTGTTTTAACCAAAACCGGCTTTAGCGGAGATCTAAATAAGATCAGGGAGGAGTTAGGCAGGATCAATCCCCGGGCAATGATCCTGGAATCTGTGCATGCGCCGTTGGGATTTTACGATATCAATAAGCCGGAAAAATTATTGAAGCCGGATCATTTAAAAGGCAAACGCGTGCTTTTGTTCTCCGGTATAGGCGAACCAGGGGCTTTTGCCGGATTGATCCGTTCTTTAGGTTCGGATATCGGGCTGGACTTAAGATTCGGCGACCATCATCATTACAGCGAAGAAGAGCTCAAGGATATCGCGGCTAAGGCGCTCGCGTCGGGCTTAAATATAATT
Source organism: Candidatus Omnitrophota bacterium (assembly GCA_041651675.1). Taxonomy (GTDB): domain Bacteria; phylum Omnitrophota; class Gorgyraeia; order Gygaellales; family Profunditerraquicolaceae; genus UBA6233. Next base: position 7,754 of record JBAZIT010000042.1, read on the forward strand.
GTCACCACGGCTAAAGACGCCTCCAGGTTATCCGACGCTGACCTCAAGATATTCGGCAGGCAGCAGTTATTGGTTTTACGCATTACCCTGAAAATTACCGAAAATGAAAAACAGTTTATTGCTCGATTACTTAGCCTGTATTCTCTTTAAATTATTAGGGGGGCTCTTCAGATTCCTGCCGGTGGAGATGAGCCTTTTTCTGGGCCGGAGGCTGGGCGACTGTTTTTATTATTTTGACGCAAAACACCGCTCCAGGATCTACGCTAATCTAAAAAACGTCCTGGGGCAAAGTTCATCCCCGCAAGCTATTTGCCGGGTTGCCCGGGAGTTTTACCAGTCATTTGGCCAGAGCATAATTGAGATATTCCTGATCCCTAAGGTAGATAAGGCCTATATAGATAAATATGTGGAAGTAGAGGGGGCGGAAAATATCTCGGCGGGGCTAAAGAAAGGCAAAGGAGCGGTCCTTATCTCGGTGCACGCGGGCAGCTGGGAGCTGGCCAATATTCTCTGCGCCAACTTCGGATTCCCCTTTTATCTTTTTGTCAAAGACCAGGGATTTCCGCGCTTAAACAAACTGCTTAACAAGTACCGCCAGGAAAAGGGCTGCCGGATAATCACCAAGGAGGGCGGCTTAAAACAGTTGATCGAGGCGCTGAAAAATAATTCCGCTGTCGGCATAACCCTGGATCAGGGAGGTAAAAGCGGAGAGCTGGTTGAATTTTTCGGCCGGACTGCTTCCATGTCTACCGGCGGAATAAAAATAGCCTTGAAATATGACGCCGCTATTATCCCGGTTTATTTTACGAGGACAAAAGGCCCGAGGATAAAAGTCCTGGTTGGCCGGGAATTAGAATTGACTAAGACCCAAGACGCGGAGAAAGACCTGAAGGATAATTTAAAGAAAGTTACCCGGGTGTTTGAGGATTTTATCCGGGCTTACCCTAAGGAATACCTTTGGACCTATAAGGTCTGGAAATATTCGGATGAAAAAAATATCCTTATCTTAAGTGACGGCAAGGCCGGGCATCTGCGCCAATCCGAGGCCCTGGGTAATCTAATCAGGGAAAACCTGGAGGATAAAAGTATCCGGGTGAAAGTAGATACTGTGGAGATAAGGTTCAATCATCAATTCGCTAAAACAGCTATTACTTTAAGCAGCCTTTTTTCCGGAAAATATTCCTGTCAGCCTGGCCTTGGGTGGCTGGAGAGGTTTCTTCCGGCGGATACCTATGCCGCGCTTACGCGCTCGAGGCCGGATATCGTTATCTCCTGCGGTTCGGGTATTGCTCCGGTTAATCTGATTGTCTCGCGCCAGAGCCAGGCCAGGTCTATCGCGATAATGCGGCCGCCATTATTCAGCTTAAAAAAATTTGATTTAGTGGTTATGCCGCAGCATGACCGCCCGCCGAAGAAGAGGAACGTAGTAGCAACCGAGGGAGCACTTAACCTGATAAACCAGCAATACCTGGAGGAACAATCTGCGGTATTGGTTAAAAATAATAATTTAGATCCCCAGGTTTCTTATATTGGATTGCTCTTAGGCGGAAATAGCAAAAAATTCAGGCTGGACCGGAATTTGGTAGCCGGTTTAGCCGCGCAACTCAAGGCCGCTGCCCAAAAATTGGACGCCGCTATTCTTATTTCTACTTCGCGGCGCACGCCGGCGGAAGTAGAGGCACTGTTGAAGCAGGAATTTAAAGATTATCCGCGCTGTA
>JBAZIT010000043.1:0-9041 GCA_041651675.1 Candidatus Omnitrophota bacterium
CGTGAGTATGATCTATTTTTTTGCACTATTGCGCGCGCGATTACATTCACTGTCTGAGCATCAAAAAATATATGTATGATGCGCGCGAATGATGATGCGCGCGCATTATTAGAAGAATTTCATTTACGAGACCTGGACCTAGACCTGGACTTGGACTTGCGCGCTTTGCCTCCCGAGCGCGAGCGCGACTTCGAGCGCGACTTTGGTTTATGCGCTTTGCCTCCCGAGCGCGAGCGCGACTTCGAACGAGACTTCGAGCGAGACTTCGAGCGAGACTTCGAGCGAGCGCGCGCGGATCCTTGATGTTGGCGCGAAGGAGTAGGAGCTTGAGACGAGCGTTCAGGCGCATCCATAATTAATTCCTCTTCCGTAACGTCTAATTCTGACGCTTTGCTTGCGTTTGGTCTCGCGCCACCATATGCGCAAGGACATCCGCCAGATGCGCCAATCATTCCATACTTGCGCGCATCATCGCGCGAGATGAGAGTCCATGTTTCATGACCCTTGTCACATTTTCCTTGGACCATAATACCACCGCGATCACTAGTAGGCTTGCGATATCCGGTAGCGGTGAATCCTACTTTTGCTTTGCATTTCATACAGCGCGCGGATAATTTGACCGGCGTGCTGATCTTTGTTACAGCTTTTGCAGACATTTGCTAAGGTGCGTTTCTTATATCGAGTGGCGGGATTATATTTGTAGAAAAAAATACATACTCTCATATGTGTCGTGCATGCGCGTAATCATGTGTGCATGCGCGCACCTCGACGCGTTGGATAGATGATGTCAGTGCGCGCGGTAAAAGTTGTTGCCGGTATGCTAGTCGGTATGCTCGTTGGTATGCTCGTCGGTATGCTAGTCGGTATGCTAGTCGGTATGCTAGTCGGTATGCTAGTCGGTATGCGCTTTGCGCATGAAGCAGCGCATGAAGCAGCGCATGAAGCAGCGCATGAAGCAGCGCAATGAGTGCTCATTATCTTTCTTTGTGTATCAATCATACTATCATACAACTCGCGCACAGTATTGCTATCAAGTCGCGTGCGATCATCCATAGTACTACTGTCACATATTACGCGCGGAGTAAGTCGCTGCCATGACTGTCCGCATGCGCTAACTACTTGGCGCGAGTCATGCAAACTTATATATGCGCGCGCGATCGCGCGCATATTAACATGCGCAATGGTTCTACATGAGTCATCGCGCGCATCGCGCGAGACATAAAATAGAACGACTGAGCCTGGGCTATATGCTTGCGCATCATATTCAGTAACTGATGTATCACTAACATACCATGCGCGCAAGACTTCATTGACTCGCCGCCTAACGATCGCTACAAAGTGTCCGCCTTCTTGCACAATCTGCGCGACTAATTCGTATGTTGTACCATCATCGAGATCGAACGAGTCTGGTACTGCAATTGTTCCAATGGGACTACGTCGATATACTTGCGTTGATGTGGACTTAGTAAGGCTGCGCGATGTTTGATCATCAGTCATAATAGTCAATATGCGAGGGATATGCGCGCGAATAGTGATGTTTGCGCATACATCTGCAGATGCATGCTCGCACTCGCTCGCGCATACTTGGCATTCGCGCTCACTCATGTCTATAGACGCGCGCACTTGCGCAACGAATTCGTGCACGTCCGATGTTGGAACAATACTAATACAATATGATAATTCCATTGGACTCGAACTTGCCATTTGCGCGCGATCAAAATGATTCGCGCATAATGTTATTGATTGTGCGCGAATCGCAAATAATGCCCGCGTAATACTACTCATTGGTCTCGCATCTGTTGCCTCTACATCTAATGCGCGCGTGATGAGATTAATGACTGATGGACTAACTTCGCCTATCGATCCATACTCTGGTAGAGGTCGCGCGCCAGTTAGCGCGCAATGTAGAACCATTGCGCAAAACAAGTATAATCCTGCATATTGATCTTGACTCGCGAGAATAAGTGCCATATGCGCGAAGGGGTATGATGCGAGAAATGCGCGAACATCCGTAATGCGCGCATCTCGCGCGAATGAACCATCATAATATTGCGTGGGTGCTGTGCGATTAGTAATCGCGCCTATTATGTCTTGCCAATTTGCGCAAGGTCGAGTCGCGAATGTACAATGTTGGAGTATCGCATCGCGCCCTAGATGTGTGCGAAATAGATGCGCGGACATTGTATGCAAAATGATGTATGTGCAGTTGCGCGCGCATTCGCTTGTTTGATGTATGCGCGCACTAATGATATGCATGAGAGGATCCAATGAAGTAAGTGCCTGGTATGTAGCGTTAAGCCAACACGTTGCGCCACCATTGTACATACCAATAGGTTGCGGCAACGACTGCGAATGCGCGTTCATTACAAAGGGATACTTCGGTATTGCGCGAAATGTTATATATTTACTTGTTCATATCTATGTACCATACCGTACTATATGATAAAAAAAGTATGTCATGTCATATTTTTTGCGCGAGTCGTGTTAATCAATGTTTCGGTATCTTTGCACTAAGTTCGTCTTTGTCTTTTGCTTCGGCTTCGCGTTCGTGCATACGACGAATGCGCGCGCATTCGCCTATTGGTTGCGCGCACATACATGCATGAACATGGCTTGTGAATGTGTGATATACCGTGTGTGTTGTCTGGGAAAAGCATTCGCGCGTTACAATGGATGTATTGACAAGATTATACGCGACCATACATGCATTAGCTTCCGCAAATTCGGGTTTCGCGATAGGTCCAATGATGCGCGATGTTCCCAATAATAGTCCATATTTCTGCTCATGATTAACAACAAGTCCGCACTTGCGATATATACCTGGCATGATGCGCGTACCAGAATCTTCATCCGTCACCGTCGGTAATACAATAGTATGGTCAAAATGGCGTTGATTTACATGGCAATCATCATCAAATGTAAATATCGCGACAGTCGAAAAGGCGTACATTGTTATTTCGCGAGTTGCTGGACATTCGCACATTTGACACTTGCAAACTCTCGCTACTGCGCGAATATCAGCATTTGCGCGAGTTGAGAATTCTGGGAATCCTGGCAAGTCACAATATGTCGCATATACTCGCGCATCATCTGACACATCACAACTAATGCCCGCATCTGATTCGCGCGCATAATGATTACAACGCAATAGGACACTATCTGTGCACCTCGCGCAAACATCACAAGTCTTGTATTTGTAAACACCAAAGTGCGCAAGTGGTGACGTATTGAATGCATCACATATAACTCCAATGATACTATTTACAAGTTCGCCAGTGTTGATACGCGAGCCAGGTACAATAATAGATGCGAGAGAACTATTATCGAATGCGATCGCGTAAATCATCTCGATGGCTGACCATCGCGCATAAATGTTCTCATGTGGATCGGACATGTAATCATTAATGGACATCGTAGTCATTGTCGCGACTAATTGAAGTACATCATCAGTCCAGTACTCGTTCATGTAATCCATGCCGATTGATAGTGCGACAGTGAGTTGTTCGGGGTTGCGCGCGACAATTGATAACGCGTCACATACTTGCGAGAAGTCAACGATAAGATCGTAATACAAACTATTGATAATTTCTGGGGGACATGATGACGATGACGATGACGATGATGATGATTCTGGCGCAATAACTAAATAGGTCGCAGTCGATGTACTTGCGCTATCTTTTGTCAATGCGCAATCAAGCATGTTAATCATAAACCTGATTGCGCGCACACTATTACCGTAATGCTCGGAGTTGATCATTGACGCGTAAGTTATGTTCCCAATGTTTCCGCGCATAATGTCAGTTATTATGGGTACACGCATAAGTGTATGCATCACCATGTTGATAAGTCCATTATGGCGATCATCAACGAGTCTTGGAAGTGCGCGCGCAAATGCTGTCGCCATGCTGTCTTTTTTTCTCCTCGTTCGTTATTAACCTATCGAAAATTCAAAAAATATGAACATGCGCCAATGAATGCGAAAGGGTCCGTTAGTTCTCTCTCATACATCATACTTAGGATTACTTAGCATGAGTGAGAATACACTACGAGGAGGAGCAGACGGAGGTACATATGACGATACCGTAGTCGCATATGTTGTTCCATACATGGAAGGTTGCGCGCGCGGACTTGCGCTTGGCTGCACATATGGTACCGCAGTTGCTGCCGGTGTTCCATACATGGAAGGTTGCGCGCGCTCTTCTTGTTGTTGTAATTGTTGCGCCATTGCGCGATCATCTGCTTCTTGTTGTTTCTGTTGTGCCATCGCGCGATCATCGTGATCCGCGTACGATATTTGTTTGCTTACTGGTACATGGCTCGTACGTTGCGCTTGTATCGCATTTGCAGATCTAAGAATACGTAGTGCATTCGAAGAAATGATCGGGCGCGCATCAATCTCATACATCAACATTGTGATAGGAGTATTATCGAGAATGCTAAGGTCGCGCGAAACATCGGACACATGATTATCATCAAATAGCATCAACTTACCATTACTACAATATCGAGACATGGTATAATGTCCGCCATTGTAATGAACTTGTCCAACTAATACATATTGCGACATTACTACTGCATCCTGATCATCTCGCGAAGGCAATAAAACCGCGCGAGGAACAATAGGTGGGTATCTCTTTGCAGTCTCGCCTAAAGAGACCGATGGAATAGCAAATATCGCAGTCTCACCAAACGCGCGACTTGTGCAATAATGTGTAGCTCGATTACCGCATCCCTTGATAGAACATTTGACTTGAGTATCATGCGTATCTTCCAATTCTATCATTGCGCATGTCTGAAATACATCCGAAGAAGGTTGATCACTGAATGGTGCAATGGTAATAATAGGTCTCGCGTTGTGTTTATCAATACTATGCGCACGATTGTAATGAGCGGGAATGATTTCGCGCATGCATTGCTCTAGATGATTAGTGCATACACTCGCGCGGTACTTACTCACAAAGATACTATTTTCTACATTGCGGCACACTTCGTGCAACAGATCAATAGCGCAAATTATGAACGTAAGATCATTTGGATCGCCACTGATAGGAAGTACCCAAATAGGACCCTCGTCTTTCATGATTGATACTGCATATAGTAGTTCAGTCGCAGCCCATTGTGTGTATGCGCTACTACTATCATCATTGTGATAATAGTCATAGACAGCGACGCGCATTATACTGTTTGCAAGATTTGCGTACGTTTGTGTATCTCCTTTTGCAAACGTTTGTTGCCAAATACTCGTGAATGGACCAGACTCGTTTCCTTTCTCGCGCGCAGACATGCCAGAAAGAGCTAGTTTGAAAGTTTGCGCGACTTCGTCAATGTTGCGCGCGATGCTGTTAGTTGGTTTGGGGACTGTTGGATATGACAACTCTTTGGATACTTGTGGATTAACAACTGTTTCCATTGCGCTTACAAAGTAGCGCGCGACATCTACATCGCGCGCATATTGTTTCATGTCGAGATGAGATGCAGCTTCGCGCACGCATTTGATATTCATCAAAATATGCGTCAGTGCGTTTATCCAACAACGATTACCATTGTTGATAAATCCGATGTTCTCTAATCTTTGATGACTTGTGCTTGCCATAAGTGTTTATGGGTAGAAATGTGACTTTCTCGTTAATATACTCATATAAAAATCAAAAAAAATACGCAATCTATCAATCATTGATAGGTCGCGTTATGTGTTTTTTGTATGATGTCAGTATGTTTCATGCTTGCGCGCGCAACATTGATGAAGTCACGCGCGCAACATTGACGAAGTTGCGCGCGCTCAAATGAAATTGCGCCCTTCATAGTTCGGGGTGCGCGAGTCTGGTTGCGCCTGTGTGCCAAACAGTTTGTAGATACTTGGATCAATGCTGCTAGTGGCTTCTGCGACGCGATCGCCTGCCAGGTATGTGAGGTCGCGCGCGAGTCTCGCTTGGACGACTTCGAGCACGAGACCGATATGCATGAGATTGCGCGCGAGTACTGTATCCATGCGCATTTCCCTGATCGCGTTGCTATGTTGTGGTTGCGCAATGGCTGATCTCATTTCCATGCCATACTCGTCAGTCGATGTCGCAAAACTCATAACATCGATAGGCACGGGTGGCAAGAGCTGCATAAGATATGCCGCGACGTTCCATACTGCTGAGGCTACTCCAGGGATTACTTGCGGTTTCCATTCGTCAATGAAGGATCGGACAACTTGTGCGATTGCGCCCGTACGAATTGTGAAGACATGGGGAGGTCGATTTCCGGCAGCATTTGCTGCGTGTTGTGGGGGCGCATTCGCTGCATGCCAATTGATATTTTGCACGAAATCAAATGTCTCGAACACGAACTTGACAAGCACTTTTGCTACAGCTTCTACGTTTGGCGCAGCTTTGATAAGATTTTTAAGTCTATCACGCCCATCATCTCCGATATTTTGTCCGTTTGCTGCAAATATTCGCGCACGGATAGCATCCGCGATTCCTGTGATTGCTGCATCATCATGATTTGCAGCATACGTGTTCATGTTCTCATATGGGTTTGCGATAGCGAATGTTAGGACGAACGCTGTAACATAATCAGTATGTTGCTCGGCTGTCAATCCTAGAGCGCCAGACTGCACTGCGCGCGAGAATGATTCAATGATTGGATTAATATGCGCCAGAACTGTAATATTAGTAAACACATTATTGAGTCTGTGGACGGTTCTCATATTTGCCTGTACGCTAGGTGGTCCAACCTCTGGTTGTGTCGTCTGTCCATACAGTTGTCCATACAGGACTTTGCCAACAAATTGATCACCGAGGAACTTGGGGCGCGCGAAACCTGGGATGCCGTGCGCGCCTACAAGCATGCGCATAACCCATTGCTTCTCATGTGTTGACAATGCGCGATATGGGTCAGAGATCATCGCGAACATGGCATCGCGCGCGCTCGCAATGTTAGGCGCGGCGCCATCATCTCCCTCGTGCGCTGGGACTGCACCTGTGCGCGGATCATTGCGACAACCTGTGAAGTACGCGCACATGAGTGCACTTGGTTGCATCTTGTCATAGATCATAGACCCAGCGATTGTATCGAATGTAAATGCGTAATTCCAGATGAAATGGAGAGGCATCTGGCGTGTGAGTACATGGATATCGAATGGTACCATATTGATATCAACGATGTTCGCGAGAATAACATCTGTGTCGCGCATATCTGATGGCATTGTGCGCGTTACAATCATCTTGATAGCATCGTCACGCGCGCGATTCTCGACGACGTTGATGATGTCTATTGAGTTCGCGGACATACCAAATGGAGTAGGAACCGGTACATATTGACCACGAACGCTAGGTTGTGGATCAATCGACAATACTGCAATTTCATGGTGTGGGTGACGAGACGTGTAATCATCTGGTCTCACAATGGAACTTTGAACACCTATTTGCGAAATGGTTCCCACTTGTGCGTCATCAATTTGCCCTTGATACTCTAACCATTTTTCTGGATTTATTGAGGTTGTATAAACTTTGTCATAGCGGATGTCTCGCAAGAAATCAAATCCACCAGTAAGTCCGCGCGTCAAGTCTTGCGTCAATTTTTGCGAGATCTTGAAATTACCAAGCGAGAACTTGTTGAATGTAGCGATGAGACTATCGAGTGCGGCGATTGGTGGAATTGCGCCAACCGATGCGCTTGCGTCCATACTGCGCGCACCCATGTTTGCGCGATAATCATACAGTCCGCGAATCGCGTAACTAAGTTTGAATTCAGGCTCACCAAATCCGAATTTCGGTGCAATGTTACGTTGCGCGCCTTGAGATCTGTACATAACAACTCTGAGGAGCGCGGACAGTGGCATAATTGGATTGTGACCGTTCTGCGAGGCATATGCTTCAATCGAACCTTGCGATGTCTCGAAGTATTGCTTGCGCGAGTCGCCGATTGCAGATAATGTCTCGTTGCAACCGCGAATCAGATCACTCGCGCCAACTTCGACAGACTTGAGAATACTCAGTAACTTGGGTGCGACTGATGCGCTTTTGAGTCCCATACCAATAGGCGCAAGCGAACGATTGAGGCTAATGTTATCATCTGTACCGCTCGCGAAGCATTCTGGTTTAGCATCAATAATGCGCCTGTAGAAAGAGCATTTATCGGCGAGTGCAGAGAATGCCGCGCGGAAGTATGGGAGATATGCGCGATACTTCTCGCGCATGTAAACTGGGATGTCCGCGGCACTAACATGCAAGTGGTTATACACTCCATGACGATCATGTGAGGATAGAGCATTGCGCAACATGTAAGCAATACTCGCAAACAGAACATGCTGACCATCAACAGTAACGCGCGGATCAAAGAGTGTGCGCGACATCCATTGCCTAACAGGTGCATCCGCACTTGTGCCTTGATAGAGCGTCCTATGATATGTGCGCAAGTCTCTATAGTCTGCATCTTCATCACGATAGTCGCCAGGATAGACAATAAATGTACCTTGATATTGCGGGCGCATTTCGAATGTTGCTTGGCGGAACTCCTTTGTTGTAATGATATGCTTGATGTGCGCGCGAGTCTCGATTGTCGCTTTGCTTGTTGTGACTGCAATTGGTGGCATTGATCCATCTCCTGCGATATTCCATGGGATCATTTTATCCGCATCTGTACCAGTACCGTTTCTCAGTCTATTAAGAGCATCCATAGGCAATGCTTTATTAGGATCGATTTGCGCGCGCGCGAGGATTGATTCGCGCCCGCTCGATCCTCTCTTGCGCGAGATCGCGTACAATAGACCACCAGCATACTTCAGATCTCCAGCGGCGCGCGGAAGATAGCCATCAAATACAATATCACGCAAATGGATGAGTCCATTATTATCATCTGGATTCACTGTAGCATCGTTAGCAATCATAATAATTTGCTTCATTGCTTCGACAATAATGGTATTACGAGATGCAGCATATTGTCCGTTGTCAATAAGCTCATGCGCGCGCTCCATATCCGCGACAAGATGAAGCGCATAGAATGTGTACACGGCATCTCGCAAATTGCGCGAATATGTTGTATAATCAGTA
>JBAZIT010000044.1:0-8982 GCA_041651675.1 Candidatus Omnitrophota bacterium
ACGCGCGCAATAATGGACGCCAATCATTGCGGCGCGCTTCACACATAGCGCGAATTCGCGCTACTTCACTCGCGTAAGTCGTCGTCGTCGTTGCGCGAGTAACCATGAGTTTCCTACACTCTTGCTCAATCGGAAGCCATAAGTCGAGTAACGCAATATCTGCGCAAAACTCCTCGATGAATAATGTGACTTCTTGTTTATGCATTATACTCAATAATAAAAAAACACAAATGATCATGACCATGACCATGATCATACATCACTCTTGATCATCTTCCAATGCGCTGAATCAGAATCATCGAGATTTTTCGAGAATGAATGCGTTGTTCCATTTGTTGCGACAAGTTGCATATGATTTTCGATAATATCGGTACTAATATTGGGCATTGCTTTTGTCATATCGAAAATACGAAACACTTGAGGCTCGCTTGTTGGGATTGCAATAATCGCGCCAATCACTGTTGATCCGAGCGAGCGAATTGCAAATGCGCGATCTCCCCATGGCTCGAGAACAGCAAGACCGCATTCGTATTTTAGTCCTTCTTGTTTGATACTTGTGAATGCACTAACGCGCACTTTCCCGGCAATCAAGTCAGTATCTTCAGTGACCCACTTCGGCATAGTCGCTGGCAACTCAACAAACATACCGCGCGGTGCGAATCCCATTGCGCGCTTCATCTGTCTCATCGACATAAGCGAAATAGGATTGAAGTTCCATACATTTGCGACATCTGCGCCAGGGTCGCTAACAACAATATTAGGCAAACCGGTCGAAGAGTTAATAATCGACGCGATTGTTTTGGATTGATCTCCAAGTTTCTCAGATGGACTACTACACATGTACAGAATTAGATTCTTCTCGTTATTGTCAGTCATCGCAGGAATGACAATATAGCCAGAACCAATGATCGTACCATTACTCTCCTTGATCTCGCACTTCATTGGTACGATCGTGTGCGTTGTTCGATTCGCGCGCACAAACATGTATCTACCGTCGATGCGCGCAATCATAACAACTTTGCCAGTCAAGGGAAAGAGACTTCCGGGATTTTTTTCATTGACGAAACACCCGAAGCGAATGTTACCATATGTCGCGCGCAACCTCAACTTTGCGTAATGGCGCACTGCAACAATAAGAATGATAACAATAACCACTATCGCTAAAATTATCTTCCACGAATCCATTCTTTGTATATTCGTAAATACAAAAAAGTACAAGAAAATATTGCCTCGTTCTCGTAGAGTCGAAGCATTGCGCGCGACATTAGTAGATATGTGCAAGTGCGCCATTCTCCATACATATGAGACCATGCGCGCCAGATGCGCAAAGTGATACAGTTCGCGCAGCATTAGGCAAATCAATAATTATCACAATCTTACCAGTGCGCGGGTCATGCCTCACAACAACAGTATGTTGCGCATGTTCTACGTGTCCCTTTTTTGAAGCACACTTATCATCAGATCCGTCATCTTCTCCGCATCCCTTCCTGCGCGCGCAACCATCTCCACGCGCATCGATTTGCGTTTGTCCATTAGATGACATTGCGAGGCGCACATCAGGTACAAACGCATCAAGCGCATCATGTCCGCTCATGTGTGACGAGTCAACAGCAGCACTACTATCACAACTATCGCCATACACGATATGCGCTTCATTACCGTGCGCACTGGCGACAACGGCGCGAAGTCTATGTGTATTATCAAACGCCATATACTCGATACGCTCGCCAGGATATGTAGCAAAGGGTTCATGCGCGCGAGATGACGCATCATCTTGCGCTTCAATCACATTCCTAATCGAGACTTGCGCTAGTTGCGATGCACTGCTGCTACCTGAACCATTAGACATAATCGTAATAGCGAATAACCATATTGCGAATTCGCTAGCTATAGCAATCATCGTTCCGTCATCATTGATCGCGCAAACTCTACCTTGTTGCGCGATAGCCTCTGAGCTTGATGCGCGCGCACATGTACTACTCGTACAACCGCGCATTACTATGCGCCCATACATGCGCGATGGATGGTCATCTTCGCAAACTTGCGCGCATATCCATTTATTGTCACTCGCGCGATAAACTAGTATGCGCGCGCCTCCATTCGCGCCATCGCGCGGCGTGCCTACTATTGCGACTCGCCCATCTGCGCTTATTGCGCACGACTCCGCGCGAAATGCGCAAGTCATCATTTCGACTCTTGTAGGATAAAATATGTCTGGATCTGATATGCAAATCCAACGTTCTGATGGCGCCAGATATGCGAACTTTGCTGCGCATCCCGCGCCTATACTTGCGACTCCTTGACCAAAGTTAATAAGCGACTCAACTGTTTGAGAAATATTAATGATTTGCATAACATATGCAAACTCGCGCGCGCAAGGACTTGCGACCTTTGCGCGTCTCGCGCCATCCATGAAAAATAGCGAATATTTATTACAATCGATGATACAACTATCAGGCGTGTCGCTATCGCGCAAATGTGCGTAACTCATTCGCAAGGGTCCATCAATTGCAAGTCCTTCGCGAAATACAACAGGTGACGCGATTGTTATGGGATTGTCACCATGCGCGCGTATCTCGCCGATTGTCAAACACGCGAACTTTGCGCCTACTCCTTGCGCGTCAATATACTCGCGAACTGCGCGAGTTGTTGGTATGTGATCATCATCGATCTCGCGCGATTGCGTCATGTCGCGCGAGATATGATGAACGACATGTTCGCGCGTCGATAATGATAAACCGGTGCCTGTACTGATGTGGATTCCGCGCGAATCTAGCGCGAGACATCCATCAACGTTTACTCCTTGCGCGTCAAATGTCAATGTTGGACCTCCACGCACTGCCATCGACGCACCATTTCCTAAGATCATACCCCCATTAATATGTATCGCGCCTTGTGATACGATTTGATTAGACACGATAATAGACGAAGCATTAACATGTTTCAACATTGCGCCCGCGCGTATCAACTGCAAACCAAGTTAGGTTAGGTGTGCTTATATATGTTATATCGCGCAATTCTACAATCATACCAGCAAATTTAGGCGCGTTTGCAAGAATGCGCGCATTCTTGCATATACCATCGGCTGACGTTTGGTAGAGCGCGCATTCTATAGTGCACGCGCGCGATACGTTAGTTGGCGCGACTACATCAATATGCGCGCATGCGCAAGCGATACTTGATATTGAGAGCGAAGGAAAGTACGCGCAACATAGTAAATCCTGTCCAGATCCCGATTCTGGTTCCAATCCCGCGCGTATGTATCTCATGCATGCGCCAGTTGTTGGTATTGTGTCAGTCTTGCGCAATGGTTCGCGCAGATCGCGCGCGACATCAGTAATAACAATGCGCCCTCTATCTTGCGCATCATCATACGTTATTGATGGCACGCTTACACATCTTGCGCCACACAACGTTATAGACCCAAACATATTCACATCTTCGCGCAAAATGGGCATGCCCGCGCCTGTTGTAATTGCGCCTCGAATCATTGCATGTTGATTAATGTCGAAGTGCGCGCCGGACGATACAACCAATGGACCAGTCACATACAAATTATCAGATGCAATACTAGGCGGTTTAGTAGTCATGACTTTATATGTTATACTCACGGCATTTACACAAGAAAAAAAGAAACGGAATGATTGTGTTACTATTCATCATATCAAAGTATTGGCACTGCATCATCCTCATTATCGTCATCGGTCAATATGAAGTATGTAACAATGGCGCCCGCGATTAGTAAAACAAATGCAATAATAAGAACGAATACGATAATAATCGTTGTCATCGTATTGGATTTTTCTTTGTCCTCGCTCGAGCTCGAACTCGAACCTGTATCAGGCGAGCTCGTACTCGAACTCGAGCTCGTGCCTGTACCTGTATCACTAACCCTATCATATGCCTCGCGCAACTCGCTCGTGCATTGCATTTGTTGATTAACGGCATTCTCGGCAACTGTTATATCATCGCCGGCACTCGCGTCAATGGTGACAGATTGGCGACAAGACGAACATACAAAATTACCAAGTGAACCCCAATTAGGTGGAGTCGGCTCTATCAGGTCAGGGTTAAGTAATTGTATGTTTGTGCAAATCGGATCACAACCATAGCGAATAGCGCCTCCGCCTGCGCATTGACCTGCGCACTTACTCGCAGCAATCGCGCGCACCGCATTCAGTACCTTACGCTGTCTTACATATTCCGCATATAATGCATCATATTGCGCGCGTTCTTTTTTGCGCCTTTCTAACTCCTCTGACATTAGTTGAGTCATGCGCGTGCATCCATCTAGTTCGCTCACTTGCTCAGTTGTCAAGTTCTCGCGCAGTAACATATGTTTTTTGTGAAATGTATACATATATCAAACAAGTAATTAGCAAGAGCTCATACAATCATATGGGTGTAGCAGCATCGCAAAATAAATCAGTACTTACATCATTCAATACTTCCGTATCGGAGAGCCTTACTACGTCAATGATGGCGATTTCGCAATCATCCGTTAGTTCGACTGCGCCAACGCAGACCATTAGCATACAGGCGCGCTCGGCTGGAAGTGTGACAATCAAGGGAGTTTCGCAAAAGACGATCATTAATGTCGATGTGCAACAATTCTTGAAGAACGTTTCGGACACTTATCTTAGATCCATGCTTACTAGCGCGGTTGAGAATGCATCGCGCGATAACCAATCAGTCGACAGCCAACTTACTTTTGGCGCGACACTCAATTCGAACATTAGCGTGTTAGACGCGCGCACTGAGACGATTAACCGCATTGTTAATAGTTACTCATATACGCAATTTACAAGCGATGTTAAGACGATTCTCGCAAGTCAAACTATCGCACTCGATGTCGCAGCAAATGGCGACATCAATATTTCCGATATTAGTCAATACATCAAAATAGAACTTATCGTGAAACAAATTACTGACATCCTGACGACGACGTTTAGTGACATAGTAACCGAGAATTCTGCAATGACCACAAAAGATACGACGCAATCAACCTCATCGGGAATTTCCGCCGGTTGGATCGCGTCGATTATTATTATTGTTGTTATCATAGCCGCGCTTCTTCTTGGGTTGTGGTACTTTTATGGAGGCGGACAAGAGCAAGTTTCGCAGTTAATCGCGAAAGCATGATAAATGCATGCATTCATTCATTCATGCGCGAGGGGCGCATGTGTTCGCGCCTCTGGCTCGACATACGGAATGTTCAGCAATTCAAATATATGTTCTTCGCTCTCAAGCTTAGTAACATGTCCAAACTCATCGCGCAAACCATATTGACTAAGCGACATCCCTATTTTTTTGCATTGGTCGCGCAACCAAATGTTGAACTCGCGCGAACCTGTGAAATACACTAGTGCAGACCAATAATCAACCATATTAACAACAATCAAATCAATCGATACAACTTGTTCCGCGCGCGTATCTCGCAATAAGAAGGAATATTTTTGATTACCGAGCATTGTCAAGCCAATAAACTGAAATGCGCGCGCATCAGCAGCAGCATATCGCGCATGTATTCGATCATGAATCGCGCGCAAAAATATACGGTTTGGTGCGCGTCCTTCTCTATCATCGTTGCGCGCAACAAGTATATCAATGTCGCGCGACTCTTGCGCGCGCCTGCGATATGATCCGGCGATTTCCGCGCGAACTTGCGATCTATCTGGATCTTGCCCATCATCTATTTCTTTGTACACTTCTGCGAGAACTGCTACTGCGATGCGCCCAACAACAGCGCGCGGTATAGGTCTATGCAAATCATCGTAATATTGTAGACCCATCTCTTGCACGCGCGTCACATGAATGGTTCCGTTTGCAATAGCGTCCATCAGTTGCGCGCGCGAATATATGCGCTTTCGCACTAACTCGCGCGATGTCGCCGGACCAAACCCAAGTATGTCATCAAATTCGACCATCGCGCGATATGTTTTTCGCTTCATTGCATCATCTAGTTCGCGAATGCGCCCAGTCTCACGATACTCTCTAATTTTTGCAGACAAGTCCGCGCCAACTGTTACAGATGGATCGCGCAAGGACACAATTGCGCGTCTATATGCCATTGCGCGATACTGTTCTTCGCGCACATCCGCAAAACGCGCGAGCATAGCTAGAGCGTTTTCTAGCGTATATCTGTGAAGAAGTGTGTCGTATGATGACATTTGCGCAGCCATAAGTAAAATAGGTTAGAGTTAGAGTATTGGTGTTGAGTGTTGGTGTTGGTATTGGTATTGGGTGTTGAGTGTTGATGCGAGTTAGCGTTCGTATATCTTTATGTCGCGCGAGTATATTGTTGTACAATTTCTCCGTTATTGACATTTATTAGGCGAACATGCGTGCGTTCGTTAAATGTCACCATCTTGCGCGCGCAAGAATGTTTATCCTTGCGCGCAAATGCTGATCGTGATGAACTCGCGCCTGTCATTGGTTGCGATATTTGACTTAAGTCAGCAGCTGAGCTCTCGCGCGTACTTGTTTGTTCATAACTCGAGCTTGGACTTACCGATTCACAGCTCGAGCTTTGGCTTTGTGGTTGTTCTACCGTTGATACGGACGTAGTCGCCGCCAATGTTGGTACAATCGCTGCTACCATAGTCGTCGCGACTAATGGAGTTGTATCAATTTGCGCTTGATGACGATTATGAGCACTAAAAAACATGATAACAAATACAATAATCATAACAACAATTTCGAGAATCATCGTGTATTGTATTTCTTATGTTTTCCGTCCAGGCTTGGATGACGACTTCGACTTTCGATTTTGTGATATTGTGCAGGCTGGTGCTATATATTTGCGAACTATTTTATTAGTCTCGATCGGAGTCGTGAATGGCGCGAATATATCATCGCGCGCGAATGCGCTCTCTGGGTCGACTATGTGATCCGAGTATGTGAGAATCGTGCCACGTGAGCGATTCGACATTAAGCGCATTGGGTTTATCTTTTTCATCATAGCGGTATAATCGACTAGCTCAAGATGTTGATATAAAATACTCGTTAGATCCGCAACAAATAAGACATGATCGCTTACCCATGTATTGCGCATAGGCATAGTAATCGCGCTAATCGCGCCAATCTCTCGTATTTCTCCATGACTGAAGTCGATTATTTTGACTATGTATGCGCCAAGTAGAGGAACATTATACTCGCGCCCATCGACAACATATTGGAAGTAATTGCATCCATGTTCACTATCTACTCCTAGGTCATATCGCGCGAGCATAATATTTTTTAGCAATAAGTCACCATGTCGAAAGGTTGACCATGTTCTGCGCGCGACAAGCAGACTATAGTAGATTTGAAACACTATGCCCATTAGTTCGCGATCAAGAGATGGTAATACGGTGGATGTATCGGAATCACGCGCAAGCTTCGCGCCAATGTATTCGCTCAATGGTTGTCCGCAATTCTCCATAATCGATATTGTCACATAATCACTCGCGAGACCACCTTCGCGCAAGTCGCGCGCATTACATATAGCAGCGCGCGCTACTGGTCTATGCATCGTAACTGTTAAACTATTAAGCTTGCAAAATGTCGCGTCAGCGATATGCGCATCTATGTTGTTATGTAGCGCAAACGCGAAGATCTCGCAAAAGTGCGGACATACGCGACGTTTGATGATCTCGCGCCGAATCGCGCAAAGTATCAAAATCTCAATATCGACACTATCGCGCAAAGGTTTGCGCGGTTCGCGCCATCCATCTTGTGCTTGAACAAGATGCGGACTAATTTTAACGAATAGTTCTGGCGCATCTGCTATGTAGTGTCCAATGGCTTGACTATACGAACTTAATTTTTGTGGTATGACCATGTAGGATTGCAAGTCCCAAACTTCGCATTTCAGTAAACTAATAATGATTTGCGCGCACTGCGCGTTTATAATCTGCGTACTCATTGGTTGCACGTTCGCCATTCTTTGCTTATAGGTATGTCAAATAGATAAGGTATATTAATATGGTTACAATTGTATCACGCGACTCAGAGGGTAAGGGCATACCAAGCATCGTAAGTGCTGACCTTGGCGCGATGCATATTGAGATCTCAACAAGTCGCGCGCATATATGTGTTCCAACTGCACAAGAGCATAGACAGCATCAGCGCTTATCACATAGGATGGGACACGATCGCGATCGTGAGCGCGAGCGCAATGTATCTCGATATGTTAATGTAATATGTGATCCACTTGCAAGATTCGCAAGTATTCAAGATGGACACGTTATCGAAGACATGCGCGCGTTTGTTGATGATCCACGCATTTACACGCTCCTATCTATAATTGGATCTGAAACCCCAATAAGTAGTATGTTCTTTAGGGTCATATGCTTACCGTCAATTATGCATCATATGACGCACTCACTAGGACAGAGCGCAAATAGGTTCATGCATATAACATACGATCCTATATGTGCAGCAACTTGCCCACATTCCGCGCGCGATACTATAATACAAGATGGAAGTCTAAGCATATGTTTGCGAGATCCATCAACGGTTATTAGTATTAGTCGTGCTTCAATAATTGAACATGTACATGTTATAACTTCGCATTGCATTGAGTCAGAATGCGCGCGCTTCATCTATGATAACATTATGGCAACGGCGCTCGATAGCGATCATCAAGTTTGTAAGATAGATATGGCAGAGAACCTTACTGTTTGGTTAATTGGTACCGATTACTATATTAGTCCATTACCACTCAGCAATAGCGAATATGAACAGTATCTTGCGCCTCGCGTGCGTTTGCGCATGACTTCGCGCGTAACTGATGATATCTTATGTGTGCAACCAAAGAGATCAACGGCGCGCGGCAGTAGCGGGCAAGAAATCGCTGCGCGATTAGTGCAAAAAAGAGAATGTCCAAGCGCAGCAGCGAGCACGAGTACGAGCACGAGTACGCTACTACGCGAGATGCTGAACAACGACGATTAATTAACTATTAATTTGCCATTGATGATGACATTCGACGCAAGTAAT
>JBAZIT010000045.1:0-8877 GCA_041651675.1 Candidatus Omnitrophota bacterium
CGCACCGCCAGCAGGGAAAGGGCGTCGCTTTTAATAGCGACGCCCTTTATTTATTATTGACAAAGTTGAGGTATATGTTAAAATCGTTATGAACAGATGTTCATAACTAAAGGAGATAAATTTGAGGCCTAAAAAAACCCGATGGGTGGAATGTACTCCGGGAGAGCGTTGTTTCAAACCACAATGTAAGCCATTAAGCAAGTGCGCAGGGGTTTATTTGTCCCTCGATGAGTTTGAAGCAGTGCGGCTTGCCTGTTTGGAAGGCCTAATGCAGGCTGATGCCGCAAAGCTTATGAAGATCTCAAGGCCTACTTTTTCCCGGATTTTGACTTCAGCTCAGAAAAAGATCGCGGATGGATTGGTTAATATCAAGGCTATACGTATTGAAGGCGGATGCTGTAAGGTTGGCGGAAGGAGTAGGAAATGAAAGATTGGAAAAAGTTCTTATATATCGTAGCGGCATTTTTAGCGTGTTTCTATCTGCCGGTTGAGAATCTACGGTTTACTAACGCGATATTTGAGGCCTTGGCGCTTGTGAAGTGGTATGCCCGAGAACATGTGCTTTTGTGCCTTGTGCCCGCTTTTTTTATAGCGGGTGCTATTTCAGTATTTGTCAGCCAAGCCTCAGTAATGAGATATTTTGGGGCAAAGGCGAATAAATTTCTCTCTTATAGCGTTGCTTCTGTATCCGGTACTATCTTAGCGGTCTGTTCCTGCACCGTCTTACCTTTATTTTCAGGGATTTACAAGAGAGGAGCCGGCCTTGGGCCTGCGATTGCTTTTTTATATTCAGGGCCTGCCATCAATGTTCTGGCGATTATCCTAACAGCGCGTATTCTTGGCTGGCAATTAGGCCTGGCAAGAGCGATAGGCGCGGTTATTTTCAGTATGGTTATTGGATTGCTTATGCATCTGATTTTTCTTAAGGAAGAGCGCGCCCGCCATGCGAAGGGAGATCTCCAATTCGGCGAGGTTAAGGCGACCCGGCCGCTATGGAAAGATATTATTTATTTCGTCTCTATGGTTGCTGTGCTGGTTTTCGCTAATTGGGGCAAACCCCTGGAAGGCGATACCGGAACCTGGGGTTTCATCTACGCATATAAATGGTGGATTACAGGATTTTTCTTAGCGGTTTTAGCATATTCTCTTTTTAGCTGGTTTAAGAAACACGAATTAAAAGACTGGACCCAGGCTACTTGGGGATTCGCTTTGCAAATATTGCCGCTTCTTTTGGGAGGCGTTTTGATATCTGGATTCCTTCTGGGCAGAGTCGGGCATGAAGGCGTTATTCCTTCCAACTGGGTAGAAGCGCTGGTCGGAGGTAATTCTTTAAGAGCGAACTTCTTTTCTTCAATTGTTGCGGCGTTTATGTATTTTGCCACGCTGACCGAGGTCCCTATATTACAAGGCCTTATCGGCTCAGGCATGGGCAAAGGGCCTGCATTAGCGCTTCTTTTGGCCGGGCCTGCCTTGAGCTTGCCGAGCATGCTGGTTATCCGGGGAATTATCGGTACTAAGAAAACGATTGTATATATATCTTTGGTTGTGGTGATGGCAACCATAAGCGGAATGATTTTTGGGGCGATAGCCAGGTAAGATAAAATAATGGATATACACAAAGAGGATAATAAAGAAAGCCGGTTGATTATATCCGCAGGGCTTAATTTAGCCACGACTTTGGCTCAGATTATCGGCGGTATTTTTTCGGGCAGCCTTTCGTTGATTTCTGACGCGCTGCATAATTTAAGCGATACGGCGGCATTGGTTATCAGCCTTTTGGCGGTGCGCCTTTCTAAACGCAAGAATACTGAAGCGCAGACCTTTGGGTATAAACGCGCCGAGATCCTGGCGGCTCTCTTTAACGCCTGTGTGTTGGTTATTATCTCAATTTTTCTATTTAAAGAAGCTGCCGCACGATTTATCGACCCGCATCCGATAAACAGCCTGTTGATGCTCTCTGTGGCTTTAATTGGCTTGGTTGCCAATATTGTTTCCGTATTCCTGCTTAAGGCGCATGCCCGCGATGACCTGAACGTACGGGCCGCCTATGTGCATCTGTTCTCTGATTTTCTGTCTTCAATAGGGGTCATTATAGGGGCTTGTGCGATTTTGCTTTCTAAGGCATATTGGATTGATCCGGCGTTAACCATCCTTATCGGCATTTATGTGTTGAAAGAAGGATATAAAATTATCGGAGAAAGCACCCGTATTCTCATGCAACATGTGCCGAAAGGAATAAGCTTGAGAGAAATTCAGGCGCGCTTACAGGGCATTGATGGAATAAAAAACATCCATCACGCTAACCTGTGGGCGGTGACCGAGCGGGATATCCATTTTGAAGCGCATATTAATGTGTCGCACGATATGGCGGTCAGCGAGACGTGTCTTTTAGTAAGACAAGTAGAAGAAGCGCTTAAAGAAAGTTTCGCTATTACTCATGTGACTTTGCAGGTTGAGTTTAATTCGTGTAAAGGAGTTAGCTTGATTAAGGTCTGATATGGAGAAAAGAAAACTTATTAGTCTTAATGAAGAAGATTTATTTAAAGTTGAGCAGATTGTTATTGACCGGGATAAAGACGGAGCGCCGGATTTCGTTAAAGAAGTGATCAAGAAACAAATCGACAGAGAAAGCGCCTCAAAAATGAAACGGGAAGGGATATAGTATGAAAAGAAAACCGGAAGAAATCAAAAAGATTGTCAGGGATGGTTACGCCAAAGCAGTGACACAGAAAACTTCATGTTGTTCATCAAGTTTTTGTTGCGCGAGCACGGGCCAAGCGGAGAGCATAAGCAAAAAAGTCGGTTATAGCGATTCGGAAATAAATACCGTTCCTGAAGGGGCGAATTTAGGTTTTGGCTGCGGCAATCCGGTAGCCATTGCATCGTTAAAAGAAGGTGATGTCGTGCTTGATTTGGGTAGCGGGGCGGGGTTCGACGCTTTTTTAGCGGCTCAACGAGTTGGAAAATCAGGCCGAGTTATAGGAGTCGACATGACGCCAGAGATGTTAAAGAAGGCAAAGGCCAACGCCGAAAAAGGCGCTTATAAGAATGTCGAATTTCGTTTCGGAGAAATAGAAAAGCTTCCCATTGAAAATGACTCTGTAGATGTCATTATTTCAAATTGCGTTATCAATCTTTCCCCAGACAAAGAGATGGTTTTTAAGGAAGCCTTTAGGGTATTAAAACTCGGTGGCAGGTTGATGGTTTCGGATTTGGTGCTTGCCAAGGAACTGCCGGAAGAGCTTAAAGCTTCTGTCGAGGCGTATGTAGGCTGCCTTGCGGGCGCGATTAAAAAAGAAAAGTATTTGGGTTCTATAGGAGCAGCCGGGTTTAAAGATGTGAAGGTAATAAGCGAATCGGGTTATCCTGTAGATGCGATGTTTGATAATTTCCAAGGCGCCCAAGGCGCTGTGATTAGTATAAAGGTCTCTGCTGTAAAACAATAACCGGAGGCGTATGATGAAGATTGAAATCCTAGGAGTTGGCTGTCCGAAGTGTAAACAGCTCACGGCTAATGCCGAGGCAGCGGTTAAAGAATTGGGCATCCAAGCCGAGATCGGAAAGGTGACGGATATCGGCAGGATCACCGAATATGGCGTGATGATGACTCCGGCTTTGGCGGTTGACGGAACAGTAGTTTCGGCGGGGAAGGTTTTGAGCAAAGACGAGATCAAGAATATCCTTTCGAAATAGACGAGGCAAAGTTGAAGAGACTATTTCTCGTAATTCTGGCGGCTGTTGCGGTAATTAGTTTGAATTATTCAGCCTTTGCTACTGAGGATAAACCGGCAGCCAAAGTCATAGCCTATTACTTTCACGGAAATTTCCGCTGCCCTACCTGCCAGGCGATGGAAAAGTATTCAAAAGAAGCGATCGAGAACAATTTTAAAAATGAGCTCGCCTCAGGAAAGCTGGAATTTAAGGCAGTCAATACGGACGAACAGGGCAACGAACATTTTGTCCGGGATTACCAGCTTTATACGAAATCTCTCGTATTGTCTCTGGTCAAGGGCGGCAAGGAGACAAAAGCGAAAAATCTTACACAGATATGGGATCGCGTACGCAATAAACAAAGCTTTATTGACTATGTCGACGAAGAAGTAGCTAACTTTTTAAAGGAAGCCAAATGACAGATATTCTGATAGGTTTAGGCACGGCATTATGGCTGGGGGTACTGACTTCAATAAGCCCCTGCCCTTTGGCGGCCAATATCGCGGCAGTATCATTTTTGGCGAAAAAGGTAACTCACCCGTTTTTTGTTCTGTTATCCGGCATTGCCTATACTATTGGCAGAATGGTCACCTATGCGATATTGGGTTTTATCATTATTAACTCTATTCTGACTATCCCTGCGGTAGCGCAATTTCTGCAAAAATATATGGTTAGGGCGTTCGGCCTTATCTTGATTATCACAGGATTAATTTTACTGGATGTGATTAAATCAAATTTCCCGGGATTATCGCTCTCCCAGAAGCACCACAATAAGCTTGCCGAAGCAGGTATTCCGGGAGCATCTTTATTAGGGGCGGTATTTGCGCTTGCTTTCTGTCCGGTATCAGCGGCGCTTTTTTTTGGCAGTCTTATTCCGCTCGCGCTTCAGTCTAAGGTTGGGTTAACGCTGCCTTTAATTTATGGGATAGGGACAGGTCTTCCTGTATTGCTGTTTGCGGTGGCGATCGCGCTGGGGGTTACTTCTATGAGCCATTGGTTCTGCCGGATCACGAAAATCGAATATTATACGCGTAAGATTACCGGAGTGGTCTTTATTATTGTGGGGCTGTATTATACCGGCATTTATATTTTTAAGCTGTTTTAAGGCGAATAGCGGGAATAGGACAGGGACCTTAAAAATGCGCGCTTTTATCATCCGGACGAAAGTTCCCTGAAAATAAAAAATCATGCAAGAGACGGCGGAAGCGTTAGGGGTTGCCTGATAAGAGTTAGGAGAATGGCATGAGTGAAAGTGTAGTTAAAAAGCTGTCATTTTTGGATAGGTTCCTGACGCTGTGGATATTTTTAGCCATGGCCATAGGAGTACTCTGGGGGTATTTCTATCCTTCAGTCGTAGGTTTTTGGAGCAGGTTCCAGGTAGGCTCTACTAATATCCCTATTGCAGCAGGATTGATTCTTATGATGTACCCGCCGCTGGCTAAGGTGCGCTATGAAGAGTTAGCTGAAGTATTGCGGGACAAAAAAGTGTTAAGTCTGTCTCTTATCCAAAACTGGGTCATTGGTCCGCTCTTAATGTTTTTCCTGGCAATAATTTTCTTGAGGAATTATCCGGAGTATATGGTGGGTTTAATCCTGATCGGCTTGGCGCGTTGTATCGCAATGGTGATTGTGTGGAATGAGCTGGCCCGCGGCGATACGGAATACTGCGCTGGGCTGGTAGCATTTAATTCTTTTTTTCAGGTTTTATTTTATTCTGCCTATGCCTGGTTTTTTATTACGATTGCGCCTGTTTGGTTCGGATTAAAAGGAATGGTGGCGCCAATTTCTATGGGGCAGATCGCGCAGAGCGTATTTATCTACCTGGGAATTCCTTTTATCGCCGGGATGCTGACTAGGTTTGTGATAATCCATGCTAAGGGGAAGACCTGGCACCATGAAAAATTTATCCCTAGAATCAGCCCGTTAACACTGATTTCGCTTTTATTTACCATAGTGGTTATGTTTTCGATGAAGGGTGAATATATCGTTAAAATCCCTATGGATGTAATCAGGATCGCGATACCGCTCCTCATTTATTTTATTATTATGTTCATTGTTTCATTTTATATGAGCAGAAAGGCTATGGCAGGGTATGCCAAAAGCGCGACGCTTTCCTTTACCGCGGCAAGCAATAATTTTGAGCTGGCGATTGCAGTAGCAGTTGCAATTTTCGGCATTAATTCAGGGCAGGCATTTGCCGCAGTGATCGGGCCATTGGTAGAGGTGCCGGTTTTAATCGGCTTAGTAAATGTCGCGTTATATTTTAAGAGGAAGCATTTTAGTGAATAAGAAAAAAGTCTTATTTATCTGTGTTCACAATTCAGCCAGGTCACAAATGGCCGAAGCATTCTTGAAGCAAATTACAGGGGATAGGTTTGAAGTGGAGAGCGCCGGGCTTGAGCCGGGCCGATTGAACCCAGTGGTTGTTGAAGTTATGAAGGAAGCGGGAATAGATATTTCAGGAAATAAAACTAAGAGTGTTTTTGAATTTTATAAGCAGGGCAGGCAATACGATTACGTCATTACGGTTTGCGATGAATCGCAGGCAGGCGCGTGTCCGGTATTTCCAGGGAAGGAAGAGCAGATCCATTGGAGCTTTGATGATC
Organism: Candidatus Omnitrophota bacterium; assembly: GCA_041651675.1. GTDB lineage: Bacteria > Omnitrophota > Gorgyraeia > Gygaellales > Profunditerraquicolaceae > UBA6233. The sequence continues at coordinate 6,318 of JBAZIT010000045.1, forward strand.
CTTCAAGCTTTTTAGGGGCATGGGAAGAAAAGCTGGAAAAAACACGGCAAGTCAGAGATAAAATAAAGCTGCAAATTGAAAAATGGCTTAAATTACTCCCCGCCGTTTAATATCTTTTTAGTTCCCCTATTAAATAATCCATGGTAAAATTATTTTGTTTGAGATTCTTGTCAGCGTTTCTTTATGTGTTAACCGCAAGGTCTGCCGGCCCAGGCTGGCGCCAAATAAGGCTTTGCCCAAGCCAAGCTGAACGGTGCCCGGATAATACGGGAGCGCTGAGAGCGCGGCTGAAGATCGGACTCGGTTCGTACAAAAGTAATAATACACCGATTATTATATTCTTATGGTTATCGCTATAGTAATCCTTTTATTTTTTTTGGCCGGTTTGGCGCTTGGTTACGCGATAACTACTGCGTATCAACGCCAAGGGGCGCTCTTTCCCCAGAAATTTCCGCAACCAGATGTTATCTCCAGCCCGCAGCAGAATCCGTCATATCTAGAGGATAAAATATGGTATGAAGCAGAGCTGAACTTTCTGTTTGAGTTCAATGAAAGATTGTTTCTGGCCCAAGGCTTTCAAGATGTATTGCAGTGTATTGCCGAGGCCGCGCATAATTTCTTGCCGATTGAACGCGCTGTACTGCTTACTTGGGATAAAAATTCCGAAAAACTTACTTTGGCCTGCGCAATCGGGTGGGGAGAAGGCCGCAGCCGGGAACCTTTGGTGGTTGGTAAAGATAGCATATCCGGATTTGTGGTGCGTAACAGAGAAACACTGGTGGTACCGGATTTGGCGAAAGAGCCGTATCTGGGCAGGCTGGAAAAGGAAGAATATTTACAAAGAGCATTCATCAGCGCGCCGCTTATATTTAAGGGCGAGGTTTTAGGCGTATTGCACGCCTGCGATAAGAAAGCAGCCGGGAGTTTTACGCAGCAGGAGGTATCCATAGTCAAGAATATCGTCCGGATGGGCGCGATTACCCTGCAGAACGTCCGGCTCTACGAACAGGCGTCTAAGAGGGCGGAAGAATTAAAGATAGCCTATAATGAGTTGAAAGAAATGCAGGATAAGCTGGTCCAATCGGAAAAACTTAAAGCTATCGGCCAATTAGCCAGCGGCGTGGCCCATGAGATGAGGAACCCTTTGGGGATCATAATGCAGGGAGTCGATTATCTGGAACAATTAATACCTGCGGAGGCAAAAGAGCAGCGTGAAACTTTAACCACGCTTAAGGAAAGCGCGCAAAGAGCGGATAAGATCGTGACCTCGCTTTTGGATTACTCTAGGGCTACGAAACTTGAACTGCATCCGGAGAATATCGGTTCTATACTGGAGGATTCTTTAAGCCTGGTAAAAACAGAGCTAAGGAATATCAAAATAGCCAGAGAGTTCCAGGAAGGCCTGCCCAAGGTTTTAGTAGACAAAAATAAATTAACCCAGGTATTTATTAATCTGTTCATTAACGCAATCCAGGCAATGCCTGAAGCAGGAAAACTGACTATTCGCAATTTTGTCAGAACTCCGGAAGAAGCAGAGAAGAATACAGATGAAGGGCCGGATACTCCTTTTGAACCCGGGGAAAAGCTTATGGTTGTTGAAATCGAGGATACGGGAACAGGGATCCCTGTAGAAAACCTGAAAAAGATCTTCGACCCTTTTTTTACTACCAAAACCCAGGGTAGAGGTACCGGCCTGGGGTTATCGGTAAGCCGGAATATTATACTTATGCACAAAGGGTTGATTGAGATAAAAAGCCAGGCGGGAGCAGGAACCAGGGTGATTATTACTTTGAGGATTCCCCGAGAGAGGGAGGAGTAAACCGGAGGGGCCATGGAACATTGCCATGTTTGCGGCAGCCATAAAAAAATCTGCCCGATCTGCGGCGCAGAGCTGCATAAAAAGTTTGACGATTTTATCGTCCGTTCGGAGATCATTTACGCCATATTCATGGCCTGGGGGTTTGCTGCTTCAGCTGAAGCGGTGATCAGGCAAAAGAGCTGGATTAATATCCCGCTTTTGGCTATCAGCACCTTTGTGCTGATCCGTTTTTTCTTTGCTCCGACGCGTAATCTCTTTTCCGCGGCCCTGGTTACGGAAAAGAGGCCAAAATGGCGCTGGCTGGTCTTCCTGGTGGATTTTCCGATCCTGATAGCCCACTCTTTCGCGTATTATACAATGTGCATGGCCTTAAACGAAAGCGCAGGCAATTCTTTTCGTTTTTTCCAGTGGTTTATTATACTTCTGTCGTTAAACGTCCTCTGGCTGGCAACGATTGCCCTGCGTATGCGTATCTTCGGTAAAAAGAAGCACTTCTGGACCTATATTAAATGGTGCGTGAATAACGGTATTACCGTTATTATATCTGCCCTGATTTTTGCCTTCTTTACCGGTAGTTTTTCCGCATTTTTCTCGATCTTCTTTACTAAAGAAGCTCCGCTGGTTATAATTCCGGGGCAGGGGTTATATTGGGGGCTTTTTGCGGTGGCTTTATTGAATTGTTGCCTGGATTTTATCCTCACTGCTTCAGATTACCTTGGTTTTGAAAATTAGAATGAGCCT
>JBAZIT010000046.1:0-8766 GCA_041651675.1 Candidatus Omnitrophota bacterium
CCCAAGGAATTCCGGCGTTCGGACCTACGGAAAATCCGGGAGCATAGGTATTATCTGAAAACGCGGTCCGCCATCCACCAGCTGGTTCAGGGCCTTTACCCCTGGTCCTGTATCTATACTCAAGGGCATTGGCTAATTCGGGTTGAAAATCAGGAGAGGCCAAATAAGCATCCATCGAAGCATAGCGATTATAGATATCTTCCACTCCTCCGTAGCTTCCAGGAGTTCCGGAATTTGTAACTACCGGATCAGTCAATATCTGAAATTCTTCAGCTGTAAGTGCAGTAGCCCCTAATAAGTTACTTGCCGGGGCTTTATTCACAGCGGGGGAAGCAGCAGGCTGCGCCTGCTCTTGGACCGCATCTTCCTGTCCTGACTCTGCAGCCTTCTGGCAACTCTCGCACTTGCCCACAATAGTGATAGGTTGATCGGAATACGCATTTATTAACGGCATAATCAGGAATAAAAAAAGGAAAGTAATCATCAGCAGGGCATTGGGACCACCTGTGCCTATACGCCTATGCAGGCCCTCTAACTTTATATTTTTATTAGACATTTTCCCCTCCTCATTCCTGAGATCCAATAGTAAACCGCTCTTCAACCCTGTCCAACAATAAAAAAGCCGGAAACCAACAGCTGGCGGTAATCCGGTTTACGAACCTATTTTAACCCCAAGGAGTAGGAAAAAAATAAACCTGTTTTCGGCGGTCCGTCCCGTGGCTTGACAAGCCCATTACCTCCATAATGGCCTTTTCTGCCGTATACTTAAAGATAACACTTGCCGGGTGCCAAAACAAGGCTATTCGGAATATTTTAGCAAACGCTTTCTTTTAAGGAGCAACAGGCCTGCGGAAAGATTGGATTAAAACAGGAATGATTGGCGGGGCCGACGAGATTCGGACTCGCGATCTCCTCCGTGACAGGGAGGCGCTTTAAGCCAGGCTAAGCTACGACCCCACAAACATAGTGATGTAGATTTTAGCTTAAAACCGGCTAACTTGCAACAGGTTTTTCGCGATAATCTATTTGACGAGGCCTGCTTCCTGGAATAGAATAATAATCCAGATATGACAATAATCCTGCTGATCTTAATCTTCCTGCGGCCTTTTATATCTTCCCTGGCTTTGCCTTACGCTAATTTGATCCACTCCAGCCTGCTGCTTATCCTGGCTGTTGTTTGGATTACCGCTAAAGGTCTACCGTTAAAAGAAAATAAATTAACCGCGCCCGTCTCCTTATTATGCCTGGCCTTATTCCTGTCATTAATATTCCGCTATAATAAAATGGCCGGGCCGCAAGAATTATACAAATATATAGGCGGCATTTTAATCCTGCTTATCTGCAGCTCCCTGTCTTATAAGGATCAAAACCGGCTCATCTTCAGCATAATGGCTGCCGGGATCCTGATCAGTTTCCTGGCGATCTACCAATATTTTTTTGGGTTTCGCTATTTAAATGATTATGTGACGCGGCAGGAGATAACCAATGCCTTTGCCCTGGATTACATCCGCCAAAAGCGGCCCTTCTTTCCCTTTGTTACTCCGAATACCCTGGGCGGATATATGGCTATGCTTATCCCTCTGGCCTTAACCTGTAAAAACAAGATCCTGCTCGCCATACCCTTGTTTTTTACGCTCCTGTTAACTAGATCCATCGGAGCGCTCCTGAGCCTCTGCGCAGCGTTAATGCTGTATTTTTATCTGCGGGGCAGGTTCAGTAAAAAAGAAATCCTTATTTTTTTTATACTAGCCATAACTATTGCTTGTATTTTTACGTTGAGGGCGCAGACACAAAAACAACACCTCCAGCCGTCCTTTTCCACAGCCATGCGCTGGAATTACTGGAAAGACACTGTGGCCATAATCCAGGCCCGCCCTTTAATGGGCGTGGGGCTGGGCAACTTCAATCTTACCTACTCACGCTACAGCCACAATTCCTACCTGCAAATCTGGGCAGAGACGGGGATATTGGGGATAACCGCGTTTATCTGGCTGGTTATGCTTATCCTGCGCTTTAGCCTCAAAAACCTGGGGAGAGCGCCGGACAAACAAAAGGCTGCCGCGCTCATCTGTGCTGCCTGTGTTTTCTTAATGCATAATTTAATTGACTTTAGCTTCTTTCTTCCTGAGGTAAGCTTAGTCTGGTGGGCAATCTTAGGCTTGTTATCCAACCGCCATCCTGGCGGTACGCATCCTTTATCCGCTAATCCTTAACTTACCCATTCTAACGATCAGGGCTATACTCATCAAAACAATGGCTGTCACCAGCATTACGCCCCAATAATTGGGTATCTTGGCCAAGGCCACCCCGGAGATGGAAAAAATCAGGGTTAACAAAAACATGGCCGTTAAAACTTTTTTCTGGGAATACCCGGATTTTAAAAAAAGCAGGGCTAAATGATCCCCGCTTTTTTTAAAAGGTAAAATGTGTTTTTTCAAACGCATCAGGATAACAAAAAAAGTATCGAATACAGGCAGGCCTAAAATTAATAACGGGGAAAGCAGCGCGATTTTTCTCTCCATGGGAGCATAGTTTATGGAAATAGCTACAGCGGCTAGAATAAAGCCCAGAAAATGGCTTCCGGAATTACCCATATAGATCTTGGCCGGAGGCAGGTTAAAAAACAAGAAACTCAAAACCGCTGATAATAAAGCCAGGGCAATAACCAGGGATTGAATGTCTTGATTAAAAAAAGAGGTTGCCAGGAAAGCTCCGCTGGCGATAACCGCTACCCCGGCAGCCAAACCATCCATTATGTCCAGATGGTTAAAGGCATTGGTCACCCCGATAATCCAGATCAGGGTTATGGCAATATTGGCCCAGTCGCCTATATATACAATCTGCGTCCGGACGCCGGATAAGATCAGCACCGAGGCGGCAATAATCTGAGCTAAAAATTTAGTGTTGACCGACAGCTCCTGGCGGTCATCGAATAAACCAAAGCCCAGCATGGTAATTGCCGAAAACGCTATGCCTATTATTTGTTGCGGAGGGAATTTGAAGAGCAGCCAACCAGCCAGTATACCAAAAATAAAAGCCAGGGCTATGCTGATGCCGCCGACCAGGGGGATCCCCTTACCGGCAAGAAAAGCAGACTTTAAGGCCAGCTTTTTAAATAGAACAATGCCTGCAATCCCGGTTAAAAAACTGACAAAAATTATAATCAGGCAATTAACTAGCATTCTGCCAATACACCTTTATTCTGCCGAATTAAGAGCAGAGATAATCTTAAGCTGAACAGCCTGTGCCGCTGGCGTTGGTTGCGCCGGTTGATACATTCATGCCGTAAGTGCAGGCGCCGGAACGAGCAGCAGCATTAACCACAGAAGAAGCATTGTAAGTATAAGTAAAACTATTGGAGATCGGCTGGGCCACTACCATAACTGCGTCCCCGTCGATGGTTACCGTGATCGGAAAGCCCGAGGGATAAAGCGCGTTAGCCGCGTAATAGCCGAGTATGCCTTCCCTGATCGAACGCATGGTCGAATATGCCTCTGCTTTTCTGGCCTTTTCAATATTCGCGAAATACCTCGGGATAGCTACGAGTGCCAGGATACCGATGATAACCACCACGATAATCAATTCGATTAAGGTGAAGGCCCTTTTCATTCTCTTTTTCATTTCTCTCCTTTCTCTTGCCTGTATTCCACTATATCTTTACTCTGAGCCCTTAACCGACAAAACCGGCGTAAAGGGCTTCGGTACTACTGACCATATCCGCAACCTTAAAGTTACATTTTAAATATTCACTGGCTGAACCACCGACCTTACGCCTGAGCTCATTTGCCGTTAATAGGCTGGTCAGTTTTTGGGCTAAACCTGCCAGATCATGCGGCTGGATTAAAAAACCGGTCTTTCCATCATTAACCGCCTCCCGGATGCCTCCGGTATCCGTAGCTATGACTGCTCTCTGGGCAGCCATTGCTTCCAATACCGTAACCGGCAAACCCTCCCATAGGGAAGTCAGGACAAAAACATCCAAAGCCGATAATACTTTATGTATATCTCTGCGCCAACCGGTTAAGATCACATCTTTTTCCAAATGGGCGCTGGTAATTAACCGCTCTATTTTCTTGCGTAAAATACCGTCCCCGACTAAAAGAAATTTTACCCGGGAAACCGATTGCTTGACCAAAGAGGCTAATTTTATAAAATCCTGGGGGCATTTTTGCGGCTTGAAGCAGGCAATCATCCCGACAACTAAATCATTATCGTTGAGCCCTAATTCCCGGCGCGCGGATGAATCATTGACGCTGAACGCGGCATAATCAACGCCGTAACGCGTGAGGCAATACTTACTTTGCGCTCCTATGCGGTTCTTCAGGCCTTTAGCCCGGTCATAATCAGAAACAACAACTAACTTATCCGTAAAGGATGCGCTGAATCTTTCCAGTGCAATATATAGTTTTTTTAGCCAGAACGGCTGGTGGTCATGAAAACTCCAGCCGTGCACAGTATGGATAATCACTTTTACCCTGGCCAACCAAGCTGCCAGCCTGCCTAAAAATCCCGCCTTGGAACTATGGGTATGGACTATCTCAATATTATTTTTCTGGATAAATGAATAGAGCTTGATTAATGCTGCAAGGTCATGGAAGGGGTGAACAGGCCTTCTAAGAAAGCGGCAACGTTGAACTTCCAGCTGGGGGATGGATAGGGCGTCTTCAACCAACAGGCCTTCCAGCCCGGTAAAAAGAAAAATCTTGAATCTTTCCTTGTTTACTCCCCGGATAAGATCTAAGAGCTGCTTTTGTGCGCCGCCTAATTCTAATTTAGTAACTACATAGAGCAGATTAATCTTATTTTTAAGGTCCATAAAAATATTATACTACCTTAAAAATAAATCTGCAAGCCCTATATTCAGGATGGATAAAGTAAAGCTGGTGGGCGATAGAGGACTTGAACCCCTGACCTTCTGAATGTAAGTCAGACGCTCTAACCAGCTGAGCTAATCGCCCATTAAGACTAAGATCGCTATCTCTATTTTAACCCCAATATGCGGGTTGCGCAAGCAGGGAAAGCTGCAGCCGCCCGGTAATTTTCTTGAGGATCCTGTCCGCAGCTGCCTTGTTGCTTACAATCGTACCCACGCGCACTTCCATGCGCGATCTTGTTGCGGTAATCTTGTGAATATCTATGTAAACCTTTTCTCCTCCGACATCCCTGCCCCTTATTTGCGCTACGGCCTGGCCGGAAGCAGTTTCTTTCATCACTATTCTCAAGGTAGGCGAGGCCAGGGCATCTTTAGCTGCCTTAACTGCCTGCTCAAGCGAAGCATTGACATATTGCGTTAATTTACCCGAAAGCCAGACCGCTGTCCCTGCTCCTCCGGCAGCCCCTCCCGCTATCACGGCAATGCAACCTCCGATATTAAGCAACAATAAAATAATCAAGAAAAACGCGGTTAATTTTCTGAACATGCTGCCTCCCCTGCTATTGTAATGATCGCAATGCCTTAAGCGGATCTTTTGCCTCCAGGATCGGCCGGCCAATAACCAGAAAATTACTCCCTGCCTGAACAGCCTGCTTAACTGTAGCGGTCCGCTTCTGATCGTTCTTTTTTATTCCCGGAGGCCTGATCCCGGGAGTAACTATGATAAATTTTCTCTTGATCCTGTTTCTTAAGAGCCTGGCCTCCTGGGCTGAACAGACTACGCCGTCTAACCCGGATCTGATCCCGATCTTAGCCAGCTTAAGCACCTGGCCTGGTTGAGTCTTTTGGCTGGTTAAAACTGTGACCCCCACTAATAACGGTCTCTTGATTTTTAAAATTTTAGCCTCGTCTTTAGCGGCAGATACCGCGGCCTTAAGCATCTCCTGGCCTCCGGATATATGCAGAGTAAGCATTTTGATTTTATGGCGCACTGCCTCCCGCACTGCCTGGGCCACAGTATTAGGGATATCGAAAAGTTTTAAATCCAGGAAAATCTCGCCCCCCCTTTGACGGATCATCCGGAGGACCTTGGGGCCTGCGGCAGTATAGAGACGCAAGCCTACCTTAAATATTTTTATCTTGGGATAAAGCTTACGGGCAAAATATCCCGCTTGCGCCAGGCTATCCACATCCAGGGCTAAGATTATTTCGGACTTCATATCTTTAAACTCCCGACCAGTTCTTGAATATCCGCTATTTTGTTGCTGACCAGATATTCTTTTAATCCTGAAACTATGGCCAGGCTTATCTTGGGATTGATAAAGTTAGCTGTCCCGACGCTGACCGCAGTTGCGCCGGCAATGATGAACTCCAGGGCGCTGGGTACATCCGTTATGCCGCCCATGCCGATAACCGGGATCTTAACCTTATTAAAAACCTCCCAGACCATTCTTACGGCTACCGGCCGGATTGCCGGGCCGCTTAAACCCGCGATCCCTGAGCTAACCTTAGGTTTACGCTGTTGAACATCTATGCTCATCCCCCCCAGGGTATTGATCAGGGAGATGGCATCGCTCCCGGCCTTTTCGGCAGATTCCGCAATCTCGCCGATAGAAGTAACGTTGGGAGATAATTTGGTGATCAGTACCTTATCCGTTCTCTTACGCACTTCCTGGACGATTTGATAAGTAGCTTCGGCATCCTGGGCAATCAGGCTGTTTTTCCCGCGCACATTCGGGCAGGAGATATTCAATTCCACTGCCGCCACTTCCGGGATCAGGTTTATCCGGCTGACTAGTTCCAGGAACTCTTCCGGTTCTTCTTCGGACGCAATGCTCATAACAATAGGGATGCCTATCTTCTTTAAGAAAGGAAGTTTATCCTGAATAAAAATTTCTAACCCCGGATTTTCTAAGCCGATAGAATTAAGCATGCCGGCTGGAGTTTCGCAGGTGCGCGGAGCCGCATTTCCCTGGCGTGGTTTCAGGGTGAGGGTTTTAGTAACAATCGCGCCAAGTTTTTTCAGCTCCATAAAATCCTGGAATTCTTCGGCATAGCCAAAAGTTCCGGAAGCCGTCATTACCGGATTACTCAACTTTAATTTCCCTATCTCCACTGCTAATCTTGTCGGCATTGTTTTTACCAGGCCAGCTCTTTGGCTGCAAACACCGGGCCTTCTTTACAAACCCTTTTTAATCCGCCTTTTGTTTTCACTACGCAACCCAGGCATGCTCCGATCCCGCAGCTCATGTGCTCTTCCAGGGATAGTTGCGCTGCCAGGGCGTATTCATTAGCCATATCCGCAACTGCCTTCAGCATGAGCCGGGGTCCGCAGGCGTAGATAGTTTGCGGGCGGAATTGCGCCTCTTGCAGCAGTTGCTTCAGCAGATCGCTAACCCTGCCTTGAAATCCGGCTGAACCGTCGTCAGTAGCAACGCTGACCAGGCAGCCGGCTTGTTTAAAATCATTGATACAGAGCAACTCTTCCCTGGTCCTGGCTCCGACCAGAACCTGGATGGTGGTTTTTTTCAACCTCTCGGCTAGAAACATTAAAGGAGCTACTCCCATGCCGCCGGCTACTAATATTTGTTTTCCGTTTTCCGTTTTTCGTTTTCCGAAAGCAAAACCGTTCCCCAGGGGGCCGATAATATCTAAAAGTTCCCCTTTCTTTTTCCGGGCCAATATTTCCGTCGCCTTACCGACTACTTTATAAAAAATCTTTATCTTGGTTCCCTTAACCCCGTGGATACTCAGCGGCCTTCTTAAAAGCGGATCATAAGTATCGCTTACGCGGATATTAATAAACTGCCCGGGGCAGGCATTTTTAGCGATTAAAGGAGCGGCCAATTCACAATGCCAATAATTACCTTTGATCTTTTTTTGCGATAATATTTTTGCCGATAACTGAAAATTCTTCATCTTCTCCAGAGAAAAAATACCAAAACCAATATTAACAGCGGGATTATTGAATTGAGTTCTTTCTTAAACCAGGAGGGCTTAAGCGGTAAATATTCCCTGACCCTGGTTTTAATTAAATTAGCCGGGCAAGGCATTATGCGGGGGACCCGGCGGCAGTATGCCGGATAAGCGCCGGGAAACATGCCCTGTAATTTTTTTTCTTCGCTCAATATCAACGGGAAGTAGCGCGAGGCAAAGATCAGCAGGAAAATAAAAAGTACCCACCAGTTAAACAGCATTAGCACAACGCCCGAGCCGATCAGGAGGATCCCCAGGTACATAGGGTTACGCACTATCTGATAAGGCCCGCCCTCGATCAAGGCCTGGCTATTCCTAGAATGTTCGGCTTTGTAGCCCCGGGCGGAAACGCGGATAAGCTGGCCTAAAAATATAGCGGCCAGGCCGGCTGCCCTTAAAGAATTCTCCGGCCAGCCGGGATTATTCTGGCGGAAAAATGTTTTCCGCAGGAACACAACCAAAACCAGGGCCAGGGCCATAATTATTCCGTTAACCAGTATTCTTTTTTTCATATCTTATTTCTGGCACTTAGAGCAAAAATACGTGCCTCTTCCTCCCTGGCTGATTTTCTTAATTTTGGTTTTACAGACCAGGCAAGGCTTACCCTGCCGGTCATAAACCCGGTGGTATTTTACGTATCCGCCTTTCTTCCCGGAAACCCGCACATAATCGTCAACGGATGAACCCGCATGCAGAATCGCCGCATTCAAAATATCATTAATCGCCTTAAAGAGCAACCTCTTTTCTTTATCCCTTAACTCGTTGGCCCGGCGCTCAGGCCGGATTTTGGCCCGGAATAAAATCTCGGAAGCATAAATATTGCCGATGCCGGAGATAAATGTTTGATCCATTAATAAAGGCTTGATCGCGGTCTTCTTCTTATGCAATATTGCTCGGAACTGCTGCCAAGTCAGATC
>JBAZIT010000047.1:0-8571 GCA_041651675.1 Candidatus Omnitrophota bacterium
GGGGTATGGCGACCAGGGCGAGGATGCCGATGATCACAACAACAATAATTAATTCGATCAAGGTAAAGCTTCTTTTTTTATGCATTTTTTATATTTTTTCACATTGTAAGTATAGAAGATTACGGTTATTTAAGAAGTGCAAGTGGATGCTCCGTATTCTCCTCCTGTGCCTACGCAGATAGCCAAGTAACATGAATCTCCGGGCTGTTTGTAGGCGTTTACGTACCAACTGGGCGCGCAGGCTGGTACTACCGATGGTCCATAATAAACGAATCTCCATGCTGAATTGGAAGGGTCACCTAGGTTTATAATGGTCTCTCCGTCAAGAATCACGGTAATGGGATAGGTTCCCTGCGCAGGATAAACTCCATTGACAGCGTAATAGCCCAGTAATGCTTGCCTTATAGCATCCATACTGGCAAATGCCTGCGATCTTTTAGCCTTGTCTACATTGGCAAAATAGCGGGGGATAGCGACCAGGGCGAGGATACCGATAATTACTACAACGATTATAAGCTCAATTAGGGTAAATGCTTTTCTCCATTGATTCATTATTCTTTTATTTTAACACAGGCCGTAGAAATTACAAACATAAAATAAAAAAGGGCGGGAATTTTGCAATTCCCGCCCTTTGGGTTACTATGTATTAGCGCCTGGGATTAATAACCGCCCATTCCTCCCATACCGCCCATTCCTCCCATACCGCCCGGAGGCATTCCGCCCGGCATTCCAGCGGCTTCTTTTTCCGGCTTATCCACAATCAAAGCCTCGGTAGTCAGAAGCAATGAGGCGATGCTGGCTGCGTTCTGTAAAGCTGAACGGGTGACTTTCTTTGGGTCAATTACGCCGGCCTCGATCATATCCACATAGTCATCCTGTGAAACATCGTAACCGACGTTGGTTTTTTCCTGCTTTACCCGCTGCACAACTACGGAACCTTCCAGGCCGGCATTTTCAGTAATCTGCCGGATTGGCTCTTCCAATGAACGCCTGACTATATCCACACCGATCTTCTCGTCGCCGTCAAGCTTTAGTTTGTCCAACGCAGGGATGCAACGGATCAAAGCCACGCCGCCTCCGGGGATGATCCCCTCTTCCACTGCTGCGCGGGTTGCATGCAGAGCATCTTCTACGCGGGCTTTTTTCTCTTTCATTTCACTTTCGGTAGCCGCGCCGACATTAATTACTGCTACCCCGCCGGCTAATTTGGCTAAACGTTCCTGCAACTTTTCTTTATCGTAATCCGAATCGGTTTCATCAATCTGCTTTTTGAGCTGAGCGATACGGGCAGATACAGCAGCCTGCTTTCCCGAGCCTTCAACGATAGTAGTGTTTTCTTTGTCAATTTTCACTTTTTTAGCTTTACCCAGGTCTTCCAGGTCAACATTTTCCAGCTTAATGCCGAGGTCTTCGGTGATCGCCTTACCGCCGGTAAGAATGGCGATATCCTCAAGCATTGCCTTGCGCCTGTCGCCGTAACCCGGGGCCTTGACTGCGCAGGAAACAAATGTCCTCTTTAAATTATTCACGACCAATGTTGCTAAGGCCTCGCCTTCAACTTCCTCCGCCAGGATCAAAAGCGGCTTTCCGCTGCGGGCGATTTTTTCCAATAAAGGCAGGAGGTCTTTTAAGGAAGCTATTTTCTTCTCGTGGATCAGTATATAGGCATCCTCTAAGATACACTCCATTCTTTCGGCATCAGTAACAAAATACGGCGATAAATAGCCCTGGTCAAACTGCATACCTTCGACTAATTCTAAGGTTGTAGCAGTAGTTTTAGCCTCTTCAACCGTGATCACGCCGTCCTTACCCACCTTTTCCATTGCTTCGGCAATCTGGTCGCCGATGGCATTATCGCCGTTAGCGGCAATAGAAGCAACCTGGGCAACCTCTTTCTTTTCCCGGGCATTGATTGGTTTGGCTAATTTTTCTAATTCTTCCACAATTCTTTCTACTGCTTTTTCAATGCCGCGCTTTAAGGCCATGGGATTTGCTCCGGCAGTAACATTTTTCAAGCCTTCGCGGTAAATTGCTTCGGCTAAGACCGTGGCGGTCGTGGTTCCGTCACCGGCTATATCCGAGGTTTTCTCGGCAACTTCCTTGACCATCTGGGCGCCCATATTTTCATAAGGATCTTCCAGGTCAATTTCTTTAGCTACGGTTACGCCGTCTTTAGTGATGGTCGGCGAGCCGAATTTCTTATCAATGACAACGTTGCGTCCTTTTGGCCCTAAGGTCACTTTAACTGCCCGGGCTAACTGCTCTACGCCGCTTAAAAGCTTGCGCCGGCCTTCATCCTGATACAATAACATCTTACTCATCAAATCCTCCTTGTTTACGGAAACAACACCGGCCATTCCGATAAGGCCGGGTGTTTTATTTTATTATCGCTAAGATATCTTCTTCGCGCATGATCAGTAATTCTTCGCCTTCTTTGGTAGTGATCTCGTTACCGGAATATTTTCCGTATAATACCTTGTCACCTACTTTGACTTCCGGTGTTGAAACTGTCCCATTCTCTAAAACTTTGCCTTTACCTACTGCTACTACTTTGCCCTCTTGCGGTTTCTCCTTGGCCGTATCCGGCAGGACTATTCCGCCTTTTGTTTTGGCCTCTGCTTCCAAAGGCTTGACCACGATGCGATCTCCCAATGGTTTAATGTCCATCTCTAACACCTCCCTTATATTGGTTTATATTAGCACTTAATTCCCGAGAGTGCTAATTATAATTTAAAAAAAAATCTTGTCAAGTATTTTTTTACTGCAGAAAAAGCATGTTTAGGCCTTTTAGAGTTAAATGCACATCTTTACCGTCTAATCTGCGGCAATACTTGGCAATTAAACTAATGTTTCCGCCGGTTGCGATGGCTTTTATTTTTTTGCCTAACTTGTCTTTTATGCGCGCTATCAAACTGTCGGTTAAAGCGCTAAACCCGTAGACAATGCCGCTAAGCATGCTGCTTTTGGTATCCCGGCCGATAAACGCACTTGGTTCTTCCAGTTTTATTTTAGGTAACAAGGCTGTACGTTGGTTTAAGGCCTCTAAAGAAATACCTAATCCCGGCAGGATCAACCCGCCCAGGTATTCTTTTTTTCTGGATATGACATCAAAAGTAACCGCAGTGCCAAAATCAATAACTACCAGGGGCGCGCCATAAAGTTTTATCCCCGCGTAGGCATTTACCAGCCTGTCCTGGCCGACAGCTTTGGGGTGCAGATACAAGTTCTTTATGGGCACGGCTATGTTTTTACCTATAATATACGGTTGCTTGCCTAAAAAATCCCTTAAATCTTTTTCTATTTTCCGGGTGGTTTTAGGGACAACGCTGCAGACTATAGCATCATCAATCTTGAATTTGCGCAGTTTTCTCATTAATTTATCTAGGGTATAATCCTGCGTTGAAATACTAAAGCTGCTTTTGATTTTATCCGCCTGGAAGATCCCGAACGTAATATTAGTATTACCTATATCAATGGCCAGTAGCACTTTTTAGCTCCTTGATCCTATCCCTTAAAACGGCTGCCTGCTCAAATTGCAGGTTGCGGCTGCTTAACTCCATTTCATATTCTAACTCGGAAATGTATTTACGCAACTCATATTCATCCCTGGCCTCGCCGGTAAGATTCGCCACAAACTCTTCTGCCTGCTCCAGGTCTTCAATGCCTTCTTTTATCGCTTTGACGATCGAACGCGCGGTAATCTTGTTCCGGGCATTGAATTCCAGCTGCTTTTTGCGCCGGCGGTTGCATTCGCTGATCGCTTTTTGCATTGAGCCGGTTACCGTATCCGCGTACATAATTACCTGGCCGTTAATATGGCGGGCTGCGCGTCCGGCAACCTGGATTAAACTGGTTGCCGAGCGTAAAAACCCTTCTTTATCCGCGTCCAGGATAGCGACCAGGGAGACCTCCGGCAGGTCCAGCCCCTCTCTTAAGAGATTTATTCCCACCAGGCAGTCAAATTCTTTTTTTCTTAAATCTCTTAGAATCTTTGAACGCTCAATGGTCTGTATTTCAGAGTGCAGGTATTTAACTTTCAGTCCTTTTTCCTGTAAATATAAAGTCAGATCTTCAGCCATCCGCTTGGTTAAAGTAGTTGCCAGCACCCGCTCGCCGATTTTAGCGCGTTTTCTCACTTCGGCAATGAGGTCTTCAACCTGGTTTTCTAAAGGCTTGACAATGATCTCCGGGTCAACCAGGCCGGTAGGCCGGATTATCTGCTGGATAACGGTATTTTTACTTTTGGAGATTTCGTATTCATTGGGCGTTGCCGAGACAAAAATAGTTTTCTTGGCCAGGTCATTAAACTCTTCAAATTTTAACGGCCGGTTATCTAAGCAAGACGGCAGCCGGAATCCGTAATCTACCAGTACCTCTTTCCTGGCCCGGTCCCCTGCGTACATACTGCGTATCTGAGGCACAGTCACGTGCGATTCATCAATGATCGTTAAAAAATCTCCCTGGAAATAATCAATCAACGCGAAGGGCCGTGAGCCGGCTGGCCTGCCGGACAAATGCCGCGAATAATTTTCTATCCCGTGGCAGTAGCCGATCTCTTTTAACATCTCTAAATCGTACTTAGTCCTGGACTCAAGCCTTTGGGCCTCCAGGAGTTTGTTTTTGGATCTCAAGGACTCCAGCTGCTGGTTTAACTCAACCCGGATAGATTCCAGGCTGGAATGGATGTCCTCCTCGGAAACAATAAAATGTTTAGCCGGGTAAACCGCTGCTCTATTTAATTCATTTAATACCTTGCCTGACACAGGATTAAATTCCGAGATCTTCTCGATGGTCTCCCCTTTTAATTCCAGGCGTAAGGCCTTTTCCAGGTAAGACGGGTATATTTCCAGCACATCCCCCCTTACCCGCAGCTTGCCGCGGATAAATTCATAATCGTTTCTTTCGTATTGGATATGAATAAATTTAGCAATGAGCTCGTCCCTGCTTATGTTCTGTCCTTTTTCCAGCAAAACCAGCATCTCGCGGTAATTTCGCGGGTCGCCCAGATTATAGATACAGGAAACCGAAGCAACAATGATCACGTCGCTGCGGCTCATTAATGAGGTGGTTGAAGAAAGGCGCAAGCGGTCAAGCCGCTCGTTAATAGCCGAGTCTTTTTCTATGTAGGTATCCGTGGAGGGAATATAGGCTTCCGGCTGGTAATAATCGTAGTAACTGACAAAATACTCTACCGCGTTATGCGGAAAGAATTCCTTAAATTCCGAATAAAGCTGGGCAGCTAAGGTTTTATTGTGTGAAATGACTAAGGTCGGCAGGTTGAGCTGGGCAATGACATTAGCCAGGGTAAAGGTTTTTCCTGAGCCGGTCACTCCCAGGAGCGTAGAGTAGCGTTGGCCGGAAAGCGCGGCTGCGGTCAATTCCCGGATCGCTTTAGGCTGGTCGCCGCAGGGCTTATAACTTGAAACAAGTTTAAAGCCGGACAACTTACTTAACCTCTAAACTCATATCTACGGCTTTAACCGAGTGGGTCAGCGCGCCGATAGATATAATATCCACTCCCGTAGCGGCGATCTTTTTTACGGAATCAAAATCTACCCCTCCGCTGGCTTCCAGCATAGTCGGCGGATGGTGGCTTTTAAATTCGGTATTGTTGCGGATCTTGACCGCCTCTTTTATGTCTTCCAGGCCCATATTATCCAGCATGATCACATCCGGTTTGAAATAAAGCGCGTGCTTGAATTCGTCCAGGTTTTGCACTTCGATCTCAATTTTAAAACCCTTAGGCACGCTGGGTAATTTTTCATAGCCTTCAGTAACCTTGATGTGGTTGTCTTTCATCAGGATCATTTCGTCCAGGCCCATACGGTGGTTATGCCCTCCGCCCACGCGCACGGCATATTTTTGCAGGTCTCTTAATCCGGGAAGGGTCTTGCGGGTATCGGTAATCTTAGTTTTATAAGGCTCAATCTGTTCCACATATTCCCGGGTTTTGGTAGCTATCCCTGAAAGCATACTCAACAGGTTGAGCGCGACCCTCTCTGAGCTTAAGATACTGGTAGCTTTCCCTGAGATCCGGGCAATGACTTTGCCGGGTTTAACCACTTCGCCTTCTTCAACCATAGGTTTAAATATTATTGAGGAATCAATGGCCTTAAAGACATTTTTAGCCACATCTATCCCGCAGATAACCGCTTTTTCCTTGACTAAGATATGCGCGCTGATCGTTTTGTCCTTGGGGATGGTCAACTGGGTAGTAATATCTCCCCTGCCGATATCTTCGATCAGGGCGTGGCGGACAATATAATCTAATTTTTCCTGGTCCAGCCTGGGCTCTCTTTCTGAAAGAAAATGCTTATTTAAGGGCATCGCGCACTCCTTTTAGTTTTTGCACCCCATCCTTTAGGTTCTTTAATTTTTCTCTCTCCTTTTCCACGATTTCTCCGGGAGCTCTTTTTAAGAAATTTTTATCGCCAAGCATCCTCTCTTTGGCTTTTATTTCGGCCTCGGCTTTATGGACCCGGGAATCTATCTTCTCTTTATGTTTTTCTATATCAATTACTCCGGAAAGAGGGATAACGATATGCGCTTCTTTTACCACGCCGGTAAACTCTCCGGGAGAGCGTTTATATTCGCTTAAAATAGTCAGTTGATTGAGCCTGGCCAGACTCTTGATCTGTCCTGAAAAAGATTCCAGCAGTTCCTTTTTGTGTTTATCCGGCATAAAGATCTTCGCCGTGATATTATCCGCTTGCGCTGGAATATCTAATTCTAAACGCATATTCCTTATACCGGTAATGATTTCCAGGAGCTCAGCCATTAATTCCTCGTTCTTTAAATCAATAATATCTTCCTGGATATGCGGCCAGGGCTGAAGCATAATACTGTTTCCAGGGGCAGTCCCCTGCGGGGGCAGTCCCTGGCTATGTAATTTCTGCCAGAGATCCTCGGTGATAAAAGGCATAAAAGGATGCGTAGCCCGTAAGAACTTTTCCAGTATTTTATACATTACTACCTGGTTATGAGGATTTTTAATATCCCCTTTGATTATCTCCAGGTACCAGTCGCAAAATTCGTGCCAGAAGAAGGAGTAAAGCAGGTTTACCGCTTCATTAAACTGGTAATGCCCCAAGCTTTTCTCTACGTTTTTAAGCGTAGAGTAAAATCTGCTTAAGACCCAGCGGTTAGCCAGGCTTAAATCCTCTTTTTTAAAGAATACACAAAGATCGGTCTTAACCGGGACTGTCCCCGCAGGGGACTGTCCCGCGTTTTCTAAATTCATCAAAATGAATCTGGAGGCATTCCAGATCTTATTAGCGAAGTTCCTGCCCTGCTCAAATCTCTCCTTTGATAAATATACATCCTGGCCCTGAGCGGTAATGGAAATGAGGCTGAAGCGCAAAGCATCTGCGCCGTATTCATTAATGATCTCTAAGGGGTCAATGACATTCCCCAAAGACTTGGACATCTTCTTTCCCTCAATGTCGCGCACTGTGCCGTGGATATAGACATCCTTAAAAGGAATATTTTTCTGAAATTCCAAGCCCGCCATGACCATCCTGGCTACCCAGAAAAAGATTATTTCCGGAGCGGTAACTAAAGCTGAAGTAGGATAAAAGTATTGCAGGTCTTTTTTGCTGCGCGCCTCATCCGGCCAGTAAAACGTGGCAAACGGCCAGAGCCAGGAAGAAAACCAGGTATCTAAAACGTCTTCATCCTGTTTAATATTTGTAGATCCGCAGGCGCTGCATTTGAGCGGCGTTTCTACACTGGCCGTGTTTTTTTTGCAGTCTAAGCAATACCATATCGGGATGCGGTGGCCCCACCAGATCTGCCGCGAGATGCACCAGTCCTGGATATTCTCCATCCAGTTAAGGTAAACCTTGGTCCAGCGGCTAGGATGAAATTTTATTTTACCTTTTTTAACTGCTTCAATCGCCGGCTTAGCCAGAGACTTCATCCTGACAAACCACTGCCTGGACAAATACGGCTCAATAATGGTGTGGCAGCGGTAACAATGGCCGGCAGATAGAGGATGCGGCTCCACTTTTTCCAATAATCCCTTCTCTTTCAGGTCCTCCAGGATCACTTCTCTGGCTTCAAATCTGTCCATATCCCGGTAATCACCGGCATTCTCATTCATTCTGGCGTCGGAATGCATTACATTGATGAATTCCAGGCGGTGTTTCTTGCCTAGGTTGTAATCGTTAGGGTCATGCGCCGGAGTTACCTTGACTGCTCCGCTCCCGAATTTCATATCTACCATTGTATCGGCAATGATCTTGATCTCCCGGTTGATTAAAGGCAGGATTAAAATTTTCCCGACCAGTTTTTTATAGCGTTTGTCCTTCGGGTTAACCGCTACCGCAGTATCGCCGAGCATGGTCTCCGGACGGGTGGTCGCTACTACAATATATTCAGGGACTGTCCCTGAAGGGGACTGTCCCTGAAGGGGATATCTTAAGTAATAAAGGTTCCCCTGAATATCGTGGTGCGGGGCTTCTTCGTCGGAAAGCGCAGTTTGGCAGCGCGGGCACCAGTTGATGATCTTATCGTCCTGATAAATTAATCCGTCGGGCTTTTTGCTCCAGAGGCTGACAAAAGCCTGTCTTA
>JBAZIT010000048.1:0-8454 GCA_041651675.1 Candidatus Omnitrophota bacterium
ACATATGAATTGACCAATATCGACAAGATAATTATCATACGTGCTAATCATTAGTTCGCGCGCGATCTCATGATCATCGGGGATAAGTTGACCAATAATCACACTAATCCACATAATATCAGGTATGCACGCATCTCGCGCAACAGTGTGCGCATCGTGTCCACATGTCGCCCATATATGCGCGCTAGTATTATCATATATATGCTTAACTGGCGCGAGATCACATACTAGGTTGCGCAAACTTGTATTAATGTACTGGTTTGTGTCTTGCGCGAATGATGCATGTTCGCGCGACATATAAGTAGTGCGACTACTGACATATATGGAGCTAATCGCGCGCATTTGCATAGCATCAGCAAGATCATGCGCATTATCATACACAACGCGCGCCCACATCATTGGCATAGTTTCTTTGTTGATCAAATGACATATATCCACGAATGTGCCACCACTGCTATTAGCCATCGTCGTCGCGCGTAATGGAGAATAGTTAATTAAGACAATATCATAATCATTCGCTTCGCCATTTAGCGCCATCGCGCAAAAGGCATGCGCATCTTTTTTTGTCGCAATAGTGTAAGCGCGAAAAGAGGTGCATCCACGAATAGTATTGATCCAATGATGATAAGCATAGTTAGGCGCGACAATGCATGTAGGTCTAATAATCTGGTTTGGAACGGTCGCGCGAATCGATACATATGCTTGCGCACCATCATGCGAGCAATCATATATATGCGCGACTGCCGAGCTTTCGGCGCCTCTAGATCCTTCCTTAACTAATGGCAATGGGCGCGCTGCGATGAGCGCAAGAATGACGAGCGACTTACCCGATCTTTCTGGGTCAGTAAGTACACAATGCCCGAGTAAGCCACCAATATGACCATTATTCTCTTGCTCGATCAACATGCGCAAGGAATCAGATTGATAATCGAATAACTTGACATTCGACAACATGTGCGCGCGAATGATCCAATGAGTTCGTTAGTTCGTTCGTTCGATCTTTGTATAATGATTCAGTATCGTCTTAATTTGATGAAGTACAAAAAATAAGATCAGTCCACCAACCCATTGCGTCTTATTTGCTTGTACTCGCGCGCGACATCTTTGCATCTTCTACTAACTTGCGCGCGATCCCATCAACAATATTATTACCATACCAATAGAATGATTGTATGTAATCAGGCGGCATTTCTCTTTGGTGCGACTTAACGTGAATGCCTTCGACTTCGCGCACTTGCCTAACTTGTTTGAAAGCATTTGCGCCATTCTCGATTAAGTCAACGTTCATCTTTGTCGCCATGACTTTCATACCTTCTTTTCTCCAATTATCATACCATGTCGTTATAGCACCCCATGCATATGCGCTATCATACACTATTATGAGTTTCATTGTTGTTGGCGATTCTTGCGCGAACTCAGGACTATTCGCGTACTCTAGTAGTTTGCATAATGCCGCAAGTTCTGCGCGTTGATTTGTGTGTTTACCAACTGTCACTAGTCCCGATATAGAATAATTCTCGTACTTATGACATACCACGACCGCATATGATGCGATTGCATCATCATGACCATTATGAGAAGTCGCGCCATCAACAAATGCAACTATTGCATCCTCGAACGGGCATACTAGTGAGGGATCATTGTCCATAACCTCTAACTCATATGATTGTTTATGCACTGATGTCGCTGCCGCGGATGTGGCAGTTGACATAGATGCCGCGGCTGCCGATGTGGCAGCAGTGGCGCCATCTGTAGTCGTAGTAACTAATTGTGGTCGCGCTACTGGATCCCAGTCAATTGGTTCGCGTTCAGTGCTAATAAGTATAGCATTTGCGCGCGCGAAACATGGACATTTTGAGAAATGTTGAGAACTAGTTGCGTCACGATTCATAGGGTTTAGTGGTGAAGGATGACCCCAACATAAACGCACACATCCATTACCCTGTTTAATTTCGCCATTGATGCGTTGAGCGTCTTTACCAAGTAATATGAATATCATACCTGGGCGATCGTTTGATAACGCGCGCATAAGTGCGGATGTGAAATTACGCCATAGATTGAAGTGTTCGCGCGATTTGCCTATGATTGTTGTTAGCGCCATATTCGCAAGGATAACACCTTGTTCGCACCACCTTGCGAGATTACCATGATTTGCACTAGATTCGCGCATTAATCCTTGTCCAATAAGTGTAGTAAATATCATTCTAAGGGATGGAGGTATCCTGCGCGATTCATCTGCAACACTAAACGAGAGCCCGCACGCGTCCGTTCTATTTGGATATGGATCTTGCCCAAGAATGATAACGCGCGCGCTCGAAAGTGGGTATTGCGCAAATGCGAATATGTTGATGACTGATGGACTAACATTGCGCGCGAATGCAGTCTCGCCACCAGATGCGCGAATTGCATCATCGAGAGCTTTACGCGCAAGCTCAAGCAGACCGTTCTTACGCATAAACTCGCGCCATTCATCATGTATTACAGATGTTGCCGTATCGAATATTGATGCCATTTGCGCGAGTTTTTATCACTATGTTATAAACCTCGTTGATCTAATCAATTTTATAATAGATAGTGATCCCAAAGAGACCATTCATATCTAATGCGATCAACTACGATTATCCTAATAATTCTTATTATTGTCATATGCATTGTTGCGCGCGACTCAATGCATTCGCGCGAAGAGACGTTCGCGACTCTGAATGATAAAGCCAATGCACTATCGCTATGGATGCGTAAGCATGGAGGCACAAATGCTACATATGCGAACTTTATTGCGGACAACCCTGATAGTAATATAGTCGAGTATAACAAGTTGCGCGCGCTGTATGATAGTGGACGCATTAACTCACAAAGCGCAATAGTTGAGTCGCTTAAAATCTAAGAGCATGCAAGTGCATAAGCATGTATGCTTATGCTTATGCATGCTTGGCATGCGCGCATGCTCATGCATAAGCATGACTTTGTTTTTTTCGACTATCGTACATACGATAGAATATACTCTTAGCACAATGTCGAAGATACTCTTATTAGTATGTATTGTCATTGTTGTCATTATTTTGTATGAGCGCACGCGCATGCGTACTCAAGATGATACGCGCATACCATCTCGCTCACTATCAAATGCAATAGACTCTAATGATGTGCGCCATACTATCGCATCTACCCAGCTCGATGCGACAGTCCCTAAACCCGCATTGATGGGACTAATTACAACTAACGCAACTATGTCGTCTGATGATCTCTTCGCAATTGCAACAGCAAACATGCGCATTATGGAGGATATGCGAGATTTAGCAGATCAAATACCTGCTATGTCCAAAGAAATGGGTGCGATTAGAACCCAATACATAATCGCGCGAGAACGCGCGCAAGCTGCAATGTCTCGCGCAATCGCCATTCGCGCAACAGAAGATAGTACGCGCAGACATGCTATTACGGATGATGTTATGCAAGATCGCGCGCGCGAATTCAATAGACACGTTGATAAACAGCAACAGCAACAACATCAACAACCTATTATTGTGGATATACCTCGCGCCAATGATAAGTTGCTTGAACATGATGATAATAAACCTAAGCTCGCGCCAACTTGGTCACATGATCCCGAGAATGTGCATGATTCACTAGTAGGCACAGGCGTCGCGCATAAACTTAATGTAATGCGCACATCTGATCAACATGTAACTGATAGTCATAATCTGTTTGGATCGATCCTTGATGTGATTAATACATATACAGACGAGCATGCAGATACAGGCGCAGTTATGGAAAGGCGCGCGAATGCTCGCCATACTCTGCATGTCGCGAGTGCGGATGCAAGTTGTTCGCGCTATGGTATTACTGAGTTCGATGCATTGCGATTAGTATATGAACGATCATTACGCGCAAACATTGACGAGAACACGCGCGCAAACATGCGTAACGCTCTTGTTACCGCTCTTGCGGATTGTTCGCCAAATAAATCTAGCGTATGCCTTGTTGGGCGCATAACTAGATATGTTGGCGCGTTGGATGTTGTTGACCCAGATGCATCAATAGGAAGCGCGCCGATCATGAATGTAGATGCGCATCGCGCGACACTATTCGCAAAACTCGGTCAGTTGCAAGTACAAGGAAAGACATCGCACGAGATGCGCGAATATGTAAATCAATATTTCGCATCCGATCCAGCATTAAGCGATCAAACTAATAAGAGTATTCAAAAAATAAAGAGTGATGCGCTAGCTGGAATCGAGGATTAATTAAGTATGCGCGTGCATATCATGGCATACACGTACCCACGTCGTCATCGAAATCATCTATTAATGTTCGCGGGCTCGTGCTCGCGCATGGGCTTGGACTTAAGTCCGAGCACATACATTCGTCATCATCGTCGTTTTCATCATCATACACACATTCGCGCGCGCCTTCGTCAATAGGTCGCGCGCATACTTTTTTGTATGTCGCGCCATAGTAATTATATGCCGCGCATCTCTTAGTAAATTGTCTCGCGAGACATGTGCGCGAATCAACAATATCAACAACTTCGCGTTCGCGCGTTGTATCAGATCCGCGCCGCAATATTCTACCAACGATTTGCTTCATTGTCGAGTACCGAGGAGACGCAAGAATAATCGCGGTCATGCGCACGATAGATACACCTGTACCAGAATATCCATAAGTTGCTATGAGAACTCGCGCACTTTGCCCAAGTTGCGCGTTGCATGCTACAGCGAGTGCGCGATCATCATCATCGATACCACTATAGAAGATAACTGCGCGAGGCATTGTAGTGCCTTTGTCTTCTGTTGAGGCGACATGCGCGCGTTCCAAGTCTCGCGCGATTTGCTCGCAATGTGCTCGTTCCCCGCAAAAGATAAATACGTTATGTTCGCGCGCAAGAAGACGCGCGCATTCATGCACAATAACACTAGAGCGCGCAGGATCTCGCGCAAATTGGTCTATCATGTATGGCACAAATATCATACCCGTCGTGTCATGCTTGAGCGTGCGCGTAAATTCATTTGGTCCATAATAATTAATAACTCGCACGCTAACAGTGAATGGAAATGATCCATACGTGAACCCAGGTATTTGCGCAGCATCAATAAGCGGATGCAAATGATGCTCGAGCATGAAATCGCGCCCATCTCTGCGCTCGTTTACTGTTGCGCTCATCCCAAACATAAAGCGCGTTTGCGCATACCAAAAGACTTGCGCGCGAGTCTCTGAACATAGTGTATGAACCTCATCTAGAATCACGAGCCCAAATGAATGCGCAAGTGCACGAGGCGCGCGATGCGTGACACTATCTAGCGTATTCATGTACAACAATAGAGTATTTATTACGACTATGCATACACTGTAGAGACTTGGCGCATCTCGCGCGCGTCTTAGTAAGTCCGCAGACTTTGCATATATAACGCCACATTGTGGAATAACTAGAGTTAAGTCGCTTAATGCTTGTCGCGCCAATTCACATGTCGATACAACATATAACGCGCGCGCTCCTAATGTTGTTATCATACCAGCCGCAATAAATGTCTTTCCATATCCTGCGCGCAAGTTGAGACAAACAGAGCGCGCGAATGTACGCGCACTCTCATTACGCGCGCGCTCTAACACATCAACATTAGGGGAAGCGCGATTACAAGGAAACCATAAGTTGAGTATGTGTTTGATAATTGTCTTTTGGTCCGCATACAAAAAGTCAATATGCATATTCGCGCGATATTTATCCGGTATCATGGGTACTGGCGGCAACTTACATAAGATGCGCCAACCTGCGCCAAATAGTGCGCGTAATGCACTTCGAGGTAGTACTATCATAGCGCGCATTTGCATGCTTGATCGAGTAGCCATGTTTACTACCCGATATACGCGCGTTATTTGTGGAGGTCCTCGTTTCGGATAATATGTATTCGATAAACTAGAGTAATACTCAGGAAGTGCGCGAGTAACATCATTAAGACTCGCGATAATACCGCGCGAATCAAGATAAGCTATAAGATGGTTGTGGTGAATACCACTGCCACTGTCGCGGTCACTGCTTTCGCGCGCGCTCATGTGTTATGATATGTTATGTATAGTACATATTCATTTTATATATGCCATTACATGCATTGCGAAAAAATATGCATGCATGAATGCATGCATATGCACTCATGCGCATGCATGCACATCTTTGCGCATTCATATGCATGCATGCATATGCATCCTATTCTTTTTTCACTTGCGCGCTTTACGTGAAGATCTCGGACTAATGCAACTATCTACTACTGCAGCGCTTTGTCGCGCGCGTTGTCGCGCGAGACTATTCTCTATCATAGATCGCGCGCGTTGTTGTACATCTTGCGGAACAGCCACACGATTACGATATACGATTCGATCAGTCAATATTCCCGCCTCGAATGACTTTACGCGAAATACTATGAATAATTCATTAAGTATCATTTTGTTATCATCATCAACAATCGCGTCATATTGATATGTAACATTCTTTACAGGACATCCGTGAGTTGATGCAATAGTCTCGCGAAATGACTGTATATCATCCGGACCCATTGCGCGAACCTCTTCGACGCATTCGTATGGTTGTTGCACCACTTGCGGTCCTGTTGCGCGCGCTCCTTGACTCGCATGCATTAGTTCGCTTTCAGATGCGCGTATCGCTCTTTCCCATAACGTTTCGTGGCTACTATCAAGGTGTTGCATAGAGTTTTTACCCTGGATATAGTTAGGCTAAAACTTATAGTGACAAATAAATATATATATTTTGCACATATTTCGTAAATGCAAAATACACGCAAGCCTTTGACAATAGGATACCACGCGCGCGCATCAACAACATCAAAGCGGCGCGATTATGTGCGAGCAATCGACGAAGCATATGCAATCATTACCGAGAGCGTGCCTGATGTATGTCCATGTTGCGCGCTGTTTATTAGTGGTCCGCGCAACTCTCACGTTAATGTGTCGCATGAAGTTGCGCGAATGATTGGTGCGCGCGCGACCGGTTGCGTACTGTTCCATGCTGCTTATGTAGATTTGCCATTCTCCGCGACTGATGCGCAAGATGCTGTATTCGCGCGAATTGACACTATTGTTACTACATGCATGGAGGCGCGCGCCGATGTAGTCATACACACTAGTTCGCGCTTCTTTGACTATGAGACTTGCGCATTTGTTGTACCGCGCTTATTACAATGCGTGCGCGCGCATGGACGAGAGGCGCGCGAGTATGGGCGCATCTTCTTAGAAACTATGTCATTTGATGAGAGATTCGCGAACCCTGATGCTATCAATGATATATTCGCGCGATTCTTTGACGGCGAGCCAAACATAGGAATGTGCGTTGATACTGCGCATATATGGGCAGCTGGCGCGGACATATCAACACGAGAGAGTTGTACCGCATGGTTCGAAGCACTCGCGCCAACCTTTCCCATTGCATTACATCTCAACGACTCTTATAACCCACTTGGAACACATCGAGATAAGCACGCGTGTTTAGGCGAAGGCGAGATATGGAATGCGAGTTCGCGCGCGAATGATGGTTATATCGCAATACTACTATGGGCGCGCGAGCATGGTGTGCATATCATTCTTGAGCGTAATGGTGGAGATGATGAAGTATCGCGCGACTTAGCAACAGTCGCGAGCAAATTGAATTATGATAGTTGATCATATTCATATTGCTCTTTTTCACTATGACAGAAACAGGAGGGAAGTCGCGCGATGAACATACTCGCGATCTTTTCGAGAATATTATAAAGTCATCATATGGTGACCAGAAAACAAAGATGCCAATATCAGAACATAATATGGGAGTCATTATTCGAGGGCTTGAGAGCGGATGCCGAAAAGTCGCGCGCACTAAATGCGAAGAACAACTTATTGATCCAAGCATAGTCGCGTGCGATTATTTCACGCATATGTATTCTAGTTGTGTGTACAAGATATGCGAATTGTTGCGCGATCCAAAACATGAGTTGTTAAGCGCGATTCTAGGAAGGCGCATAGCCTCGCGCGATGTCGCGAGTATGGACATGATTGCATTAGCTGATTATTGTCCGAGCATCTTGCGCGAAGAAAGGCAAGAATTCGCTGCGCGATTAGCACAAAAAACAGAAGTCGCAACAACCGCGCTATATGAGTGCGCGAAATGTCATATGAGGCGCGCGATCTGTCAAGAGCGTCAGATACGTGGAAGCGATGAGCCTCCAACATTATTTATTACTTGCGTCGAATGTCATCATCAATGGCAAATTAATAGTTAATTAATCGTCGTTGTTCAGCATCTCGCGTAGTAGCGTACTCGTGCTCGTACTCGTACTCGTGCTCGTACTCGTACTCGTGCTTGTGCTCGAACATTCTCTTTTTTGCACTAATCGTGACGCGACTTCTTGCCCGCTACTGCCGCGCGCCGTTGATCTCTTTGGTTGCACACATAAGATATCATCAGTTACGCGC
>JBAZIT010000049.1:0-8446 GCA_041651675.1 Candidatus Omnitrophota bacterium
AAAGGAGGTGAGTAACATGATTGAAGTAGCACGTATTTTCAAAGTAGAAAATAAAGAAGAAAGTACCCTTAAAGCCTTCGTAGACGTAAAAGTCTCCGATGTAGTTTTAATCAAAGGCATCCGGGTACTGGCTAAAAAAGAGGGTGGGCTGTTTGCAGCTATGCCTTCCAATTTAGCTGGTGACGGTAAGTATTATCCTACCGTCAAGTTTCTGACAGCTGAAGCTAATGAAGAACTACAAAAGATAGTTCTTGAGGCTTACGAAGCTTAAAAATTAAAAAAGCTGTCCTATCGGCTATACGGGGAGAAAGATAACTAAAATGAACTTAAACGAACTGAAAAACGAAAAGATCAACGTAACCATCGCAGGAGAAGAGGTTGAGGTAAAAAGAGGCGATTCCGTAAAGGACACCCTAACCCGGATCCTTCAGGAAAAAGGGATTGATTCCTTTACTATTCTGGTTGATGGCGCAGAAGTTACTTCAACCGATAACCTGCCAGCTACTTTTGACGGCCATGATATTGAAGTTGAAAGATACGTCAAAGCAGGTTAAAGCCAAAGCTAAAAAAAGAGAGGGAGAGAATTTTCTCCCTCTCTTGGCTTTTAAAGGAGCTAGAAAAATGATAGATACAGAATTAATAAACAAAGCCAAGAAAAAATCAGGCCTGATTGAGCAGATTGACGCTGCCTGGCGGGAATTCGTAGACAGGTTAAAAGACAATACTTTTAGTATTCCCTTTAAAGGGCAATACTGCTGCCTGGTTAAAGAAGACTCTATGTTTATCGAAGGCTACTCTGGATTACTTCTTATAGATAAACTCTACTTTAACCACAAAACTTATCTTTTAAAGATACCTGTAAAATACTATCCCTTTAAAATCTACGGCGTATATGACGAAGGGGGAAGCTTTAAGAATTTTGTAACTGATCCGGAAATAGGCTTTCATTACCTTGGTTTAAGCGATAAAGGTCATAGCATTTGCACAGGAGATATTCAATACCTTAACCCTGAATCCTTAGGCTTGCTCAAAGAAGCTGCTCTTAAGATAATCAAAGCATTCCGGGTAATCAATCTTGAATCCTTGGGAACGGTCATCCTTCCGGAAAGTTACTCCAACCTTAAAAACATCTTTTCCAATAAGGATGAAGACGCAAAGCATAAGTTTGAAAAACTGCTTGGCCAAAACCTCATTGAGGAAATCATTTAAAGGAGAAAAAAACATGCTCGAACAAGCGATTTACGAACGTCAAAACTTAATCAACGGGTTGGAGATTCCGCAAACTGCCTCGGTTGTAGGCTGTGGAGGCACAGGCTTTTGGACCGCTTTACTTCTGGCAATGTCCGGCGTAGAAGATTTAATCCTGGTTGATTCTGACATAGTTGAAGTATCCAACCTAAACAGGCTTTTCTTTGAAGAAACCTGCGTAGGCAAGAAGAAAGCGGAAGCATTAAAGAACCTGATCCTAAGCGTAAGAAAACAGGTCAGGATTGAAATCCATGACATGCGTATTGAAAAGCCTTTAGACTGCCAGATTTTGAGGGGAGAGATTTTCTGCTGTACTGATAACTTAAAAAGCCAGCAGATTATCTGCGCTTATTGCAAGAAGAACGAGTTTGCCTATCAAAGAATAGGCTATGACGGAACGATTCTGAATGTGTCCAAGACATTTCCGCTTTCGTTTCAAGAGGCAGATTGGCAAGAGGGCTATACGGTAACGCCTTCCTGGGTAATCCCTGCGGTATTTGCCGCGGCAGCAGGAGTATCTTCAAGAATATACAAAGAATTATGCCTGATGGATGATCTGGGAAAACTCCACATACAGAAATCTTCCCACATCTGTAAGAAAATACTAGATGACGCAAAGAAAGAAGAACGGGAATACATCGAAGAGAATATCAACGATTTTATTCCTGATAGTTACGGATGCTGCGAGGATTGCGATAGGATCAGTCCCGATGATTCCGATTATGGTTATTGTCCGGACTGCAAAAGAGTCGATCCTGAAGACGGTTGGGCACGCTGCTCTGAATGTGACGAGCATTACACTGAAGATGATATTGAAGACATAAAAGAAAAGGCAAAGAATGAAGAATACGACAGGATAATCGAACAGTTTGAAACAGGCGCACTTAGCGACCCGAAACTTATTGCAGCCATTAAGAAATGGGGAGAAAGGAAGGATAATACAAAAAATGTTAGAAAATGATCTTCTCAAGAGAAGCAATATTCTGGAAGTAAAAATAAAAAACTACGGCGAATGCGGTTTTTGCACAGAGTACGATAACCAGGAAACCCTCAAAATCCCCTGGAATATCTGGAGCCAGTGGTTGTATATCAGTCAGCGTATGGGCGAGAAAGAGTGGGGCGCGGTGTTTTGGGTTAAGGATAATACCATAACCGGTTTTAAAATCCCCAAGCAGGAGGTGGGTTCAGTAGACTGTGAATTCAAGGAGGAATTGGGCGGTGACGGAATAATCCATTCGCACCATGATATGGGAGCGTTTCATTCGTCGCAGGATGATGCCCACGCGCGCAATCTCTACACTTATAGCATTGTTACCGCCAATTCAAAAGGAAGCATTGCTACCAAGAGGGTTAAACTTCCCTGTAAAGGCTTTGGCTACGTAAAAATAAGCTTGCAGCTGGTTGAGTTGCCGGCGATAGACCTTTCAAAGATAAGCGAAAGAACAAGGGAATTGATTCAAGAGGCGAACTCAGAATTTGAGGAAAGCGAGCACCCTTGCGATAACTGCCAGACCGGTGACTGCGAAAATTGTGAACACTCAGGTATGCCTTTTCTATCTTGCCAGACTTGCGATATTTTTAAATGCAAATCCTGCAAGGCAACTGCCGGTCTGGACATTCGAGGAGTGTTTCCTTTTTGCGAGGTTTGCAATGGCGCTGAAACTTGCGCTTCCTGCGAAAAAATAGCAAAATACCTTAAAAATTACCCTGAAGAACGAGGGTATGTACAAACTCCAGCTGAGAGCCAGGTGTAGAGGTTTATAAATACGCTTGTCCCGCCCTGCTTTAGGGGTTTTTGGATGGGTGGGTTTTGGGTGATTTTGTTTGGAACGAGCGTGCGGTAGCCTTCGAGAGGGTTGTTGACGAAATCACCTGAAGGCATACCGCCCGCTATTAGCTTTAAATGCTTGGGGTAAAGATAAATTATAAATATCAAATGTATTCTGAAAAATTAATTAAAAGCTGTCCTATCAGCTCTATGGGGAAAAAAAATATGAAAGTTGATAATTGGGTTGACGAATTAAGGGATCAGCTAAAAAACTTTGACGCAGAAACATCGAGCAGTGAAATTAAAATGGCAGATATCACGCTGGGTTATGTTGACAGGCAAGGCTTAATTCATTACCACAAAATTGAATATAGGGCAAAAGGATTTGAGAAGAAACTGGTCCCAAGCCAATCACTACAGAGATAAAATTGCCGCGTTAAATTTCTGACAGCGGATGAGCAAAATGGACGCCTTTCCATAATTATGCGCTTTTCTCTCCATCCTCAAATTTTCTTTTCTGTTTTTTCCTTGTCGTCACGTAATCCTCTTTCTTTTTATCCGCCTACAATAGCCCAAGATTGACTTTTGTACAAGAAAATCCTTGAGAATAATTCATCTCTACCTTGCCTCTATGGTTTGCCTCAGAAGGCAAGGTATCAGAAGTATTCTGCCCCTTCGGGGAGTCTCAATTTTTCTCAAGGACTCCAGGAAACTCACTCGCTTAGCGCTCCTTCCTTTCGGGCATACCTGTTTTCTTGACAAAAGACGGTATTTCCTGGGTTGCCTGAAAATACCTTCAAATCATTGGGCTTATATTTTCGGCGTCAAAAGAAAGGAGGCTCACATGAGCCAAGTAAAAAAAGAAATGTTAAAGAAAAACGAAAAATTTGAGGATGGGGTGCTGCGCGCAGATGCCTGCATGGAAAGGTATCAAAGCAGCCGAGATTCTCAATACAGAACGCATCAAGAGGATCTTCCGGAGCAGGCATTTGGCTTATCCGCTCTCTGGGAAGAAAGAAATCTAATGAAGAACGTTTATAAGCTTATGGCTAAAGGATTTAAGCCAAACGGTTCTGAAAGTCTAGAAGACTTTGTTGAGAAGCATAAGGATTTGCTGGATGAGGGAGGTGATTTCTAATGCAGGAAATTAAAAAGATTACAGATCAAGTATCTGAGAAGTTGACTATGGGCCAAATTGAGAAAATCTGGCAGCAGGTTGATGCAAGGAAAGAACGCGATCCAAATCAGCTTAGCCTGCAGGTTTTCTGGTTTGCAGGGGTAGAGGTTTGGGTAATAAACGAAGACGGCATTACTACGATGGTGTTTCCTAATGAAAACAGGGAGGAATGAAGATGTGGATACAAAAGGATAAGTTAACCAAAGAAATAAGCTGGAGTGAAGTTTTGGATTGGATAGTAATTGACGGAATATTGTGGGTTGAAATGCAAGAGAAGGAGGTGAGAGACGAATGTATAGTCCGGTGTTAAGCGAAACAATGGTTAAAACGCTGTACAGGCTGAAATGCAGTTAGGATAGGCCGATGACTGTAGTGGTTGAGAAGCTGCTTATGCGCTCGATAGCCTCTATAGACAAAGGGCCTGTGTGCGAGAAATGCATCAGCGAAAACAACAACGAATGCAGGTTATGCTACTTTTCCTGCATTAAAGATGGAGGTTCCAAATGTTAACAGAAAATGAATTAAATCAATTTACAGGTACAGAACATTGGTACAGACATCTAAGCGGGTATCTTTACACCGATGGTGTTCAATATGTCGCGCAGGAAGGTGGTGCATATTGGTTGATTGATAAAATATTGCTTACGACCAGAGCAAAAAATAACTTGCAGGAATTTGGCGTCTGGAAGCTTGAGGTTAATGAAGACAGATCGGCTATCTTAGTCTGCGAAGACGGAAACTACCATGAGCTTTACCGGGAGAAAATTGAATGGACGGATTTTCCGCTAAATAACATTGAACTTTGGTTCGAAAATAGCGTTTTAATACTACCAAGTGAGCATTGAAGAAAGATAATCTAACTGAATTAGGGCATGAGTTTTATTCCCTCTGCCGATATTTAGCGGAATGTATATAGGAGTCTTAAAAGCATCCTTGAATCTATACTTTTTGTTACATCCAAGACGTAACTACTTGTAATTAAAGGAGTTTTATACCTGATGAAATATAACGAGAATACCTAAAGTTATTGCCGAAAACTTGATATCGTAAGGGATGTAATGCGTACACAGGCATATTTTATTTGATGGGAATTATTTTTACGGCGTGCGCATATTGATACAGTAAACTGTTAAAGAAATCTCTGGAAAGGTCTATTTTTATGATTACTCTGTTTAAAAAACAGATTAAGATATCAACGGGCAATCAGGTTATCTTTTTAAAATCTGTGTAATCTGAGGTCCCTGGTTTAACTTTAGGTAGTTTTCAGAGAGTTGGTTAAAAAATCTTTACAGATTGTAAAGATTTTTATTGCAATTAACGTCAGTACCTGTTAAAATAAAATCCATAAGGTGAAGCAGTCATTATACATCCGTTAATGATATGTATCCAAAAAAATGCGTGGAGCTTGAAAAGAATAAAATTTATGCTATACTTATGATAGAAAGAGCAAGAATGGAACCGAAAAGGCAAACTTCGAGTAATCGGAGGACGCAAAGTTGTGCTTCCACGAAAGCGGAAAGGCAGACTGCCGAAGATTCAAATTTTTGAGGGTTTTATCCCAGGCAAGTTCTGCCGGGATTTTTTTTAAATAAGGAGATGGTGACGTGGTAGACAGACAGACAGACAGACAGACAGACAGACAGACAGACAGACAGACAGACAGACAGACAGACAGACAGACAGACAGACAGACATATCTAAATAAAATTTTTTTGCTTATCAGCCAAAGGCTGATAAGAGTAAGCCCGAATTTCTGAAGTTATTAGAAATTCGGGCTTTTTATTTTTCATCAGCATAGTGAGGAAAATATGGAAAGGATGCCACGAATACATATTGAAGGCGGATTTTATTATGTGACTATCCGCGGTGACCACGATGAAGAGATTTTTAAAGACGCAGAAGACTACCAAAGGTATTTAAACCTGTTGAAGAAATATAAAGAGCAATATGGATTTAAATTATTCGCCTTTGTTTTGCTGCCAAATCATTTGCGCCTCTTAATTGAATTAAGGGAAGGGGTAACTTTATCGGATATTATGCATGATTTTAATGGAAATTATACCAAATATTTTAATAGAAAATACAGTCTAAAGGGGCATCTTTTTCAGGAAAAATATAAGATGAATTTGATGGAAAAGTCCCATTACCTTATATATATGAGCGCTTACGTTCATCTTTATCCTCAATGGCTAAATTTGGTCCCAAAGACCGCAGTTTATTCTTACAGTAGTTACCCTATTTATTTGTATTACTCGCAACTTAAGGGTGATTGTGTAGATACAGAACAAAAGCCTTTCGGTTTTGATGTTGAGATGAAGCAGGAAATAATGGAGGTTTTAGGCGACTTGGGAGAGAAAAGTTATGCGGATTATTTAGAAAGTATTTCCATAAGGAAGGAAATAAAAACCTTTGCAATGCTTTTGAAAAACAGGGTAGTTTTGGGTAGTGAAGAGTTTAAGGAAGCAGTCAGGTTAAAGATAGAAACTCATTGGCAGGAGGAGTGCCGGCAGAAGATGCTTTCTTTAAGGCAATGCTTAAACGATTTTGAGATTGAAAAGGTGATCGGGTAATGAAAAATATAACCGTCCCCTATTTATGCTGTTTTCCGATTGGTTTGGAGATATAAAGGAGGGAGTTAAAATGAAAAATGATAATAAGATAACTAAAATTAAACGGCAGGGATGTAAATATTGTTTGTTTTTATTTTCTATTTGTTTTTTGTCTGCTGTTTTTTGCTCTCTCCTTCTGATAGATAAAGCAGAGGCGAATAATCTTGTGGTTTCAAGTGTTTCTCTGGGCAATGTATCCTTAGGCCAAGTGACGGCAAAGGTACAGTTTAATATTTCCTGGGATAACTCCTGGAGAACGACTACTAATTATGATGCGGCCTGGGTATTTATCAAATATTCCACAAACGCAGGAGCAAGCTGGAATCACGCTAAGCTTAAGACCTCAGGCACAAATCCTGCAGGTTTTTCTCAAGGCTCAGGTACGGCTCTGGATATTATTGTGCCCGCGGATAAAACAGGCGCTTTTCTGCAGCGTTCTGCTAATGGTTCAGGAAGCGTTTCCACAAGTTCTATCCAATTTGTTTGGGATTATGGCGCCAATGGCGTTATCAGCACAAGCACTGTGCGGGTAGAGGTATTTGCCATAGAGATGGTCTATATTCCTACCAACGCTTTCTATGTAGGTTCGGGTGGAACTGAGACGTCACCATTCTATACCTATCCTACAACTACGAATGCTTATTTAATAAGTTCGGAAAACGCAATCAACGTAGGAGCAACAAGCGGCTATTTGTACTATGCTTCAGGCGCCAATACCGGAGATGCGGCTGGCCCAATTCCCGCGGCTTTTCCCAAAGGATACGCAGCATTCTATATGATGAAATACGACATCTCGCAAGGCCAGTACGCGGATTTTCTAAATAACTTAACCTCAACCCAGGCCTCAACAAGAAATCCGGCTCAAACTACCTACCGCTATACCATTACAGGGACGTATCCCAACTTTTCCGCGTCAAGACCAGATAGAGCGTGCAATTGGCTTTCCTGGGCAGATTTAATTGCTTATGCTTACTGGTCGGCCCTGAGGCCAATGACCGAGTTGGAATTTGAAAAGGCAGCCAGAGGAGTCTCTGTCCCTACGCCCAACGAATACGCCTGGGGAAATACTACTATAGCTGCGGCTGCGACTATTTCAGGTGCAGAAAATGGCACAGAGACAATAACTACTACAAGCGCAAATTCTAATTATGGCTCTACTACGTTTAGCGGCGGCGATGCAGGCCAGGGGCCTTTAAGATGCGGTATATTTGCTACTGGTTCAAGCACAAGGGTAACCAGTGGAGCAGGCTATTATGGCGTAATGGATCTTTCCGGAAATTTATGGAAGAGGCCAGTTACCGTAGGTAATGCTACAGGCAGGGCTTTTATAGGATCACATGGAAATGGCGTGTTAAATGGAACGGGGGATGCTGATCTTACTGTTGTTACTGATTGGCCGCCACCGTCAACTGCTCTCGGTGCTGGCTATCGCGGCGGCCATTGGTACGGTGGTGCGGCGGTCGCTCGTGCGTCTGACCGCTACTACGCGGCGCTCACGAATCCGAGTCGGGATATCAGTTACGGGGGCCGTGCCGTCAGAACCTCTCCATAAGAGGTTTTGTAGAACTTTGGTTATTTGAATTTTTGAGGACGTTAAAATGGAAAACAAAAAAATAACACCGGTAGTGGAAAAGCATTACAAAT
>JBAZIT010000050.1:0-8436 GCA_041651675.1 Candidatus Omnitrophota bacterium
TTTTTGATCTGGGCGAAATCTTTCAAGTATTGCGGCAAGAGGATCCTTCCTTGCGAGTCAAAAGTCACTTCGACAGCGCCGGAAAAATACAGGCGGTTAAATTTACGCGATTCGGCTTTGGTGAAAGATATGGATTTAAATTTGGATTCCTGCGTGCGCCACTCTTCTTCGCTGAGCATAAAAAGGCAATTATCCAACCCGCGGGTTACGAAGAATTTTTCTACGAAATGCGCCTTGGCTGCTTCGCGGAATTTGGCAGGCAATATTAAACGGCCCTTACGATCTATAGAATGCAGATATTCGCCATAGAACATGGCTTACTCTCCTCCACCTTACCCCACTTTAATCCACTTAGTAGACAAAGTATAGATAAAATACCCTGTTTTGTCAAGAAAAAAATTTACCTAAATTATTCTGAAACAAGGAGTAGTGGATATTGGAAGGCGGATTGGCTACATATTGTGGTATTTAGGGTGGGTTAAGCCAGAAGCCTGCGGCAAATAGCTACGTCTTTTTGGATTTGCCCGGCTAAAAGCTCAAGAGAAGCAAATTTCCTATCCGCACGGATCCTCTTAACAAATTGGATCTCAAGATACTTACTATAGATGTTTTTCTTAAAATTGAATATATACACCTCAATATTCACCTTTTTATTTTTCAGTTCTAAAGTAGGCCGGTTACCGATATAACAGGCTCCTTTAAGTTTATCCCTGCCGAAAATTATCTTCACCGCATAAATCCCGGCAGCAGGAATGACTTCATGGTGCGGATTGATATTTGCCGTCGGGAAACCCAGTATCCTGCCCACGGCAGTACCTTTAATTACCGTCCCTAGAATACTCACCGGACGGGATAATAATTTTTCGGCCTGCTTTATTTCGCCCTGCCTGATCAACCTGCGGATCAAGGTGCTGCTGATTGCCCGGCCCTTTACTTTAATAATATTAATCCCCCGGGCCTGAAAACCGCAATCCTTCCCTATTCTCTTTAAAAGGTTAAAATCTCCTTGCGCCTTTCTGCCAAAGCGGAAATCTTTACCGACATAAACATATCTTGCTGCGATCTTATCCGCCAGAATATTTTTTATGAAATCTTCGGCCGGGATCCCGGCAAAACTGCCGGTAAAATTAATGACAACACAAATATCAATCCCCAGTTCAGCGATAAGCCGCAGCCGGTGCTCAAGTGAATACAGGCTGGCCTGCTTTTGCGGATGCGGCCAGAAAGTAAGCACCACGCTTGTCCCAGCGATAGCCTGCGCTTTTTGCGCGGCAGCTTTCAATATTCTGCGGTGGCCGCGGTGCACCCCGTCAAAAACCCCGAGAGCCACCACCGGCTTCTTTATTTTCCCAATATTATTTATGCCATAGATAATTTTCATAATTTATGGTGTGCAGGTTTTGTAAGTATAGCCGTCCGTGCAAAGAGCATAGTAGCAACTGTCTCCAGGTTGTTTCTGGGCAACCACCACTCTACTAGATGCGACTGGACAAGACCCCGAACCCGAGCTTACGTAGTAATTCCAAGAGACAGCGGCAGAATCAGGTTCGGACATATTTATAATAGTATCACCATCCAGAGTCACTACGATAGGAAAATTAACAGTATAAATTCCGTAAGTTGCATAATAAGCCAGCTCTGCTTGCCTTATAGCATCCAGGTTAGCATAAACCTGTGATTTTTGGGCTTTGGCTACATTGGCAAAGTAGCGCGGTATGGCAATCAGGGCGAGGATGCCGATAATTACTACAACAATGATCAGTTCAATGAGAGTGAATCCTCTTTTTCTTTTCATATAACCCAACTTATAAGATTGTAAAGATTACAGCTGTTTATAAAATACCATAGCGGATGGATTGGCTTGTTCCGAGCAGGGCATATGAAATCCAGCAAGCAAGTGTCCCAGCGAGGAACAAGACAAGCCAGACGCTAAGCTATTTTAAATTCTGCTGGATCTTGGCAATTACTTTTTTGCGCACATCCTCAAGTTTCCCATGCACAGTGCAGCCGGAAGCGGTTTTATGCCCTCCGCCTCCAAAGGCTTGCGCAACTTTATTCACATCAACTAAGCCTGTTGACCTTAAGTTAACCCGGATCTCATTTCTTACTCCCAGGTTCTCTTTAAATAATACTGCGGCCTGGATATCCCTTATCCCCCGGATAAAACTCAGGATATGGTCGGTTAGGTCAAAGGATAATTTTTTATGCCTGAGCAGCTTGGCCGGAAGTTCAACCCAGGCAATTTTCCCAGCGGATGTACGGTGTATATGCGAGAGTGTTTTAATCAACAGCTGGATATCCGTAAAGGGTATATTTTCGTAGATGCTCCTGTACACCAAGGGCACATTAAAGCCAAAACGCAATAATTCCCCGGCTGCCTTATGCGTAAAAACGCTGGTATTAGAATAGCGGAATGAGCCGGTATCCGTCATTATCCCCACATATAAAGGCAGGGCTGAATCCGCGTCAAAAGGCAGCCGCATCTCTTTATAAAGCCGGAAAACCATCTCTGAGGCTGAAGAGGCTTGAGCGTCAACCCAGTTAACAGCTCCGAATTTCTTATTGCTGATATGGTGGTCTATATTAATAACGGGTAATGCATCATTGATCAACCTGGATACTTCTCCGATGCGCCCCAGGTCTGTGCAATCGAGGATAACCGCGCAATCAAAGCTAATATCTTTTAAGGCCGGAGCATAAAGCCTGATGCTGTCTTTACCCGCCAGAAAGCTGTATTCCGGAGGCAAAGGGTCTTCATTAATAATCACCGCCTGCTTGCCCAGCTTCTTGAGTAAAAAATACAGGGCTAACTCCGAACCCAGAGCATCCCCTTCGGGGCTGGTATGGGCGCTGACCAAAAAACGGTTATACTTTTTTATTGCTGCGGCGGCTTTTTTTAGGTTTATTCTGCTCATCAAGCTCCTTTATTTCGTTTAAGACCTCCTCTATGCGCACGCTGTATTCGGTAGACCTGTCTTCGTAAAAAGCGATCTCCGGCGCAAACCTCAAATTTAACCTCTGAGCGATCAATTTACGCACAAACCCTAACGCGGAATCCAGCGCCTCTTTGGTATTTTTATAGGCTTCGTCGCTGCCCAGGACGCTGAAAAAAATCTTGGCATACCTTAGATCCTGGGTTACCTCAACATTCGTGATAGTTACAAAACCTAAGCGCGGGTCTTTTAACTTATCATGAATGATCATGCTCGCTTCCTGCCGGATTGCTTCGGACACCTTATCTTGTCTGGACATAGGATCAACTCCTCTTTCTTAATAGCTGCTTAGTCAGCGCCAGTTCCTCTTCTTTGGTCCTGACCTGGCCGTTGAGTTTGGCTTTTAAAACCTGGGTAAATATCTTCTGGTATCTTGGCCCGGGTAAAACGCCTAAACCGGCCAAGTCATTTCCCGAAACAAGAATGCGCATACCGTTATAAATATCCAGGAAATCCGTAATATTACGCTTAAATACAGGATTATTGTATTTTGCCCTGAGCGCAAGAATGGTTTCATAACTTAAGGGCTCAAGCAAAGCAAAGATCCTGGCAGGCTTGATAGCGGGGTTACTCAAATCCTTAACGCAACGGCCCTGGAAAAGTCTATAGCTTAACAGCCTTTTCTCTTCTCCCCGGCGTAAACCAAATTTAACGCAAATATTTTTTATCGTTCTGGCATCTAACTCCCCTAATAACCCGATAAGATAGATTACCCAGGCATCCAGGGGCCGGCGTTGAGTATAGTTTTTGCGAAAATAGCCGATCTCTTTCTTTAAAGCCCTTAAAAACGCGTAAGCTTTTGGGTTGAGCTTAAGCCGGGTTAAAATAAAACCAAAACCCGTTAATTTTTCTATGCGTTTTATCTCTTTGATCGGTTCCTTTTCTTTAAGCATAAGGATCAAATCATCGCGCGTCCTGTGCGGATGGATGCGGCCCAACATCTTCAGCCGGACTGCTTGCCTTAAAAACTTCAGGCTCCCCGGTTCAATTTTAAAATTATACCTCTGTTCAAAACGCACCGCTCTTAATATCCGCGTCGGGTCGTCAATAAAACTTAAGGGATGCAATACGCGGATAACCTTATGCCGCAGGTCATTCAGGCCGCCAAAATAATCTACCAGCCGGCTGTCTTTTAATCCTATAGCCATGGCGTTGATCGTAAAATCTCTGCGGAACAGGTCATCTTTAAGCGAGCCTGTCCGGACCACCGGAAGATGCCCCGGAGAAGGATAATGTTCCTGGCGGCTGCTGGAAAAATCCACTTTCAGGCCGGGCTTTACAAAAACCGTAGCTGTGCCGAATTGCCGGTGGACGGTGATCCTGGCAGCCAGGGAATCCGCAAAATCCTGGGCTAATCCTATACCATCCCCTTCCACAACTATATCTAAATCTAAATTCTTGACCCC
Source organism: Candidatus Omnitrophota bacterium (assembly GCA_041651675.1). GTDB lineage: Bacteria > Omnitrophota > Gorgyraeia > Gygaellales > Profunditerraquicolaceae > UBA6233. The sequence goes on from JBAZIT010000050.1 coordinate 4,400, forward strand.
CAGGATCAGGTCGCGGACCAACCCGCCGACAAGATAGGCCGGCGTGTTTCTTTTCGCGGCAATATCGCGTATCTTATTGATTACATCTCTTATTTCCTGCGGAATTTTATCCAGGTATCTTTTCATCTCTCTCCCTGCATGCTATATACTACCTGCTACCTGCCGCTTTTATGGCCTGGGATGAAACTGTTTATGCACGCTTTTTAACCTGTCTTTATTGATATGCGTATAAATCTGGGTCGTCGAAATATTAGAATGCCCGAGCATCTCCTGGACTGAACGCAGATCCGCCCCGTGCTCTAAGAGGTGCGTGGCAAATGAATGCCTCAAAATATGCGGCTTGATCGGCTTTTTGATACGCGCAGCTTGAGCGTGTTTCTTAATAATTTTCCAGAATGACTGGCGGGAAATCTTCTTGCCGAAGCGGCTGACAAATAAAAATTCCGATTCTTTATCCTTTAAAAATTTAGGCCGCGAAACTTCCAGGTACCTCTGTATGCTGGCTATCGCTTTTTTACCCAGCGGGATAACCCGCTCTTTGCTGCCTTTACCGATACAGCGCAAAAACCCGATATCCAGGTTCACATTATCTTTTTTCAGGTTCACCGCTTCCGAAACGCGCATGCCGGTGGCATATAAGGTCTCTAAAATAGCTTTATCCCTTATGCCTTGTATATCCCGCACATTGGGCTGGGCGATCAGGGCCTCTACTTCATTCAGAGAGAGCGTCTCCGGAACCCTCTTCCATAATTTAGGCGATTCGATCAAAGTGCTCGGGTCGCTTTTTAAGATCCTCTCGCGCGTAAGAAAACGGTGGAACATCCTTATTGCCGCCAGGCGCCGGGCAATGGAGTTCGCTCCGATACCTTTTTCCTTCTGGGCGAACATAAAATTGGTGATATTATTCTTGGATATCTTGGAAAGAACATCAATATCGCTCTTTTCAATAAAATCCAGATAGGTATTCAAGTCCTCGCGGTAGGAAATAATCGTATTATTGGATAATCCGCGCTCTACCGACAAATAATTCAGAAAAGTATCGATCAATTCTTTCATATCAAATTATTTTGCTTTTCCCGGCCGATCGTGGAGTCCGGGCCATGCCCGGGATAGATCCGGGTATCATCAGGTAGAATAAATAACCTCTCTTTTATCGACTTCATCAATGCTGCTTCGCTGCCTCCGGCTAAATCCCATCTGCCTACGCCCTGACAGAATAAGGTATCTCCGGTAAAGGCTATTTTGTTTTTCGGTTCCTGAAGCAGTAAAACAATCCCACCGGCCGTATGACCCGAAGTATGCACAACTTTCAACTGGATGCCGCTAGCTCCGATGACCTGGTTATCTTCCAGCAATAATATCTCGGATTTAACCGTACAGGGAAGCGAAAATAACCCGGACATATTCAACTGCGCGTCTTTTAACATCGGCGCGTCAAGTTTATGCACATAGACCGGCACCTTAAACTGATCATCCGCGCCGATATGGTCGTAATGCCCGTGGGTATTGATAATAAAAGCCGGCTTCAGGTTATATTTATCCAATACCCGCTGGATCTTGCGGCCTTCAGCTCCCGGGTCAATAATGATCGCCGGGGAATCCCGCTGGCTGGCCAGGATATAACAATTAACCTGCAGCGCGCCTACGGAAATTTTTTCCAGGATCATATTATGTCGTTCCTGACGTCGCTATATGTAAAATACCGCGATATATTCATCTTCAGTTTCTCGGAATTTTGACGGTAAAAATTATTGGCTGTGCCGTAGATATCGGATTTAATGTCATCCCGCAATTCAGCCGTCAGCTTCAGGTAAACATCCAGCTGTTTCTGCTTGCTCTCATTTAAAAGGGAGCGCATACCGACCAGGTTCTTGAACGCCTGCTGGACGCAGTCAAGCTTCTTCTTCTGGGGAGCGTTCTGGGTTAAAGCATTGATCAACTCGTCCTGCCAGGATTGCCAGAAGACAAAATACTGCCGGTAGCGTTCTTCTTTGGTCATCTTCGGGCCTTTCCATTCTTCAGGCTCCAGGACCATTTCTACCGGGCCCTTGTCTTTTTTGGATTTACGCGTAAACTTGCGCACAAATGCTTCGCAGCCGCACAAAGTAAAAAGCAAAAAGTATAAAGTAAAAAGTAAGAACCAGCGCCTCTTGCCTCTCATTTAATCATCTCCTTGAATGTTTTTTCATCAATAATCTTTACTCCCAACCGGACTGCCTGCTTATGCTTTGAACCGGGATTTTCACCCGCCACTACGAAATCCGTATTCCGGCTTACCGCGGAAACAGGCTCTGCCCCGAGCGAACGCGCCAGCTCCTCGGCTTGCCGGCGGCTCCAACCCTGGAGTTCGCCGGTAAAGACTACCCGCTTGCCGGATAGAAGGCTAGCCTTGTTTTGGGTAAACTCTTCTTTGAAATTCAACCCTGACTTCCTTAATCTTTCAATGATCTTCCTGGTTGAGCTCTGGCTGAAAAATGCCGTAATTGACTCAGCCATTACCGAACCGATCTCATAGATCCTGTCCAGGTCATCTTTTTTGGCGGCCAATAAATTATCCAGGGTTTTAAATTCGCGCGCTAAGACAAAAGCCGCCTTCTCGCCCACGTGGCGGATACCTAAGGCATAAATAAGGCGGGATAATGTCTTTTGCTTGCTATTTTCAATTCCAGAAAGCAGGTTATTGATCTTTTTTTCCTTAAACAGCTCCAGCCTTTTAAGATCTTCTGTTCTCAAAGTATAGATATCCGCGAAATCCTTGACTAATTTTAAGCGCACCAGCTGCCCGACAACCGCTTCCCCCATGCCTTCGATGTCCATGGCGCCACGCGAAGCAAAATGCAGCAATTCCCTTTCCAGTTGAGCCGGACAGGATGGGTTTATGCAGCGATAAGCAACATCTTCCTCTTTCTCTTTAACGATCTTGCCTGAACATACGGGGCAACTCTTAGGCACGGAAAACTCTTTTTTCCCTCTATGCTCGGTCACCTTGACTACCTTGGGGATCACTTCTCCGGCCCTTTCGATCAGCACCTGGTCGCCGATCCTGACTTTCAACCTTTTGATCTCGTCAAAATTATGCAGCGTGGCATGCTTGATGACCACACCGGCGCAGGTAACCGGTTTTAACCTGGCCACCGGCGTAATTATCCCGGTCCTTCCCACCTGAGGCACAATATCCAGCACCTCCGTAGTTGCCTGATGCGCGGGGTATTTATAAGCCACTGCCCAGCGCGGGCTCTTCAGGGTAAAACCCAGCTCCTTTTGCTGGCGGATATCGTTTACCTTGATCACTATGCCGTCTATATCGTAAGTAAGCTCTGCTCTTTTTTTATCCCACTTATTGCAATATTCAATCGCTTCAGCCAGGTTCCTGCAGAGTTCCGAATGCATATTCGCGCGCACCCCCCACTCTTTTAGCCGGCTAAAGAACTCCCAATGGGTCTTGATGCCGCTCCCGGAATATCCACCCAGAGAGTGCGCGAAGAAATTCAGGCGGCGCTTGGACATAAGGCCCGAATCAAGCAGCTTCAAAGAACCGCTGGCAGCATTCCTGGGATTGGCAAATATTACTTCGCCCTCTAGTTCTCTCTCTTTATTTAATTTGGCAAACTCCACCTTATCCATATAGATCTCGCCGCGGATCTCGACCAGCTCAGGAATATTATTACCCAATAGGAGCAGGGGAACCGCGCGGATAGTCTTAATATTCTGCGTGACATCTTCGCCGGTTTCTCCGTCACCGCGGGTAACTCCGCTGACCAACTGCCCTTTTTCATAGGTAAGATTTACGCTGACGCCGTCAATCTTAAGTTCAACTACAAATTCTATTTTCCTGTTTTTCCCCAAGCCCTTGGCTACACGCTTATCCCAATCGCTTAATTCTTCAAAGCTATAGGTATTATCCAAAGAGAACATCTTCTGCCTGTGCTTAACTGTCTTAAACCCTGGCAAAATCCCGCCGCTGACGCGTTGCGTGGGGGAATCACCGGACTTATATTGAGGGTATTTATCCTCTAAGTCCTTGAGCTTGCGCATTA
>JBAZIT010000051.1:0-8360 GCA_041651675.1 Candidatus Omnitrophota bacterium
AGGTCGAGCCGGTTGAGGACGAGGACGAGCCGGTCAAGGTCGAGCTGGTTGAGGTCAAGGTCGAGCCGGTTGAGGACGAGGGCGAGTCGGTCAAGGTCGAGCCGGTTGAGGACGAGGGCGAGTCGGTCAAGGGCGAGCTGGTTGAGGACGAGGACGAGCCGGTCAAGGTCGAGCCGGTTGAGATATTTTATTGCCGGGCCAAACCCCGGCTCAGCCCATGCCTTCTCAAACCCTACTACTGGGTCGTCGGTGATTACCACTGGCTCATTTAGTTTAGCCAGCAACAACTTTACCCTGTCTTTGAGTTCCATATCTTACCGCCTTTCACTTTGAGTCAACGCTGACTGTCTCGATTTCATTTGTTACTGCTTCTCGTATTGTAAGCGCATCGAGATGATTCCCTTTTTCATATTCCGAACAAAAATTTTTCCATCGACTCCACGGAGATGCGTCTTTGACGGGACATCGTTTGTTCTTCTCATGCTTAGAACAAAATTCACAACATACTCCATTTAACATATCAAACCGCCTTTCCAATTTTTGCAAGCACTTCCGAAAGGTCCGGATAATTGTGTCCCCCATCCGACATTTCTGAAATCTGCTTTTGATCGGCTTTACCGATTTGTTTCATTTCATCGACATGCCGCTCAATTTCAACGTCGAGTTGTTTTATGAGTTGTGCGCGGGTTGCCGTGGGGTTTTCTCCAAAGACAATTTCGGTTCCGTGTCGATTTAAAAAACCAACCAGATATCCTTTTCCCGATCTTTCCAGTTTGTTCTCGATCACGGCCATTGATGACCGGCCAAGTTCGGGCTGATAAAACACGTCGAGAAGATGAGATAGGTATTCGTAGTCTTCCATTGCTTGGCGATTTGTTTTGTCTTCTCCGCGTATTTCATTGATCATCGGAAACCATCCGTTTTTACGGACGGCCGTAACCACGTTAGTTTTAATGGTTTCGAAAGGCATATCCTCAAGAAGCACATAATAGGATTCAATCACGTCTTCATCGATTTTATCGCGCTGTGGCGTTCCAACGGCAATCGTGGAAAGCAATACCAAAAAGTTCTGGAAATCTTTTTCGCGTGTCATTTTCTATCTCCGTATTTTTCCATTCCCCTACGCACTGTTTCCATCGCCCGTTCACCGGATGACATTTTGCGACCAAAAGAATTAATTAGACCAGTTTGTTTTTTTTCTACTGCGTCGAACACCCACCGTTGAATTGCCAAATTATGAGACTTTGATTTATATCCTTTTTCCGCAATCCAAAGGCTTAAAAACTCAATCGCTTTATCAGTTAGTTCTTTACTTTTAAGTGAAACTAAATTATCATATTCTTTTAATGTCAACAGTACATTACTTAAAGTACCGTACATCTTCTTTTCTTCTTTTTCCTTTTTACTTTCTTCTTTTATCTTTCTACTCTTATCTTTTATCTTTCTATGGGATAGAGCTTGGGAAATTCCCGGAAATTCCCGGAAGTTCCCGGAAACTTTCACGAGTTCCTCAAGTTTACCGTCGTCAAGGTCTTCCTTTGGAAGCCTTAAATACTCTGATCTGCATCTATTTTTTATAACATACGACTGATATTCGTCGAACCTATCTTTTTTAAAAGCAAAGAACAAAGAATCATTATAAAAAAAACATTTAATAAGTTTTTGGCCTTCAATTTCTTCGATTAAATTTAGCATTTCATCTTTTGTTTGGTTGTCAAGATTCAATAGTCCGCCAAGAGTATATGGATGAGCGGGTAGAATTCCATAATCATCGGTTTTTATTAACATTCTTATAAACAACTCTCTGGACTGAACGCTCAAAGAGTTATAATCAGGATCAAAAAGTAGGTTTTCGCTGATCATCCTACGCCTTGCCATGTTTTTTGTCTCTTGGCTTGTATGGTTTTCTGGATAGAGGCTTGTTGATGTTTGGATTCCCACAATGAGGACATTTACGAGGATTCGAAATGCGAACCGTCCACTTCCATCCGCATTTTTTGCACTCAGCTTCTGGTAATTCAAATTTATTTTCCATGATAAAATATAACTCCTTTTCCTTTAAATGTCAAGTGGAATCTCGTATCTATTTTTCCTTCTCTCCGACTTCCGCAATCCCTTGAGTTCGAGAAATCTCTGAGCGTCTTTATCAAGGATTACTTTCCCAATCACCTTGTGTTTCCATCCTCTCTTTGGAGGCCATTTAACGCCAAGAATCTCAAGTTGGTCTTTGTTCCAAGCTCCGTTTTTACCAGATGAGCCAGCAATGATAAGGCCGTTTGTGATGATCATGCTTCTCCTTTCAGCCCAACAGACTACCCGCGTTGAATTTTAGCGGATAAACGCTTTCTTTTAGCCCTTTGACGTTTCCTAAATGCCCGTTCGCAACTTCAAGGGTGCGGTGGGCTTCTTTCGCGCGTGCTTCAAAGAGTTCGACAAGAAACAACTTGGCTTCTGCAAATGTATAGAAGTAAAATCCATTCCGCGATTTTTGGGCATTTCTGTGGCCGTTGGCCCAAACGCTTTTCTTTGTTTCTCTGTCGATTTCACACTTAACGATTTTGGGGATATTATCAAATTCGGCCCTATACTTTATCATGGTTCATTCCTTTCTTGCTGCCACTTAACGGGCCTTTGATCTTACTATATCATATAATTTTCTAATAACAAGCGCAACAGCATAATCATTTATCCACTTGGAATCAGTAAGAAACGCTTCGCTTGTTAGCTCTTGCCTGTTTAGATCATACAAAATTCCATCCACCGGTTGCTTAATAAAATCATCAAGCCTTACTGTCATTAACCCGCCAATAGTATTGAAGACGATATTCCCTTTTTCTTTTTCAGTTTCAATAAGCTTTAATATCCTTTGGCTTTCTTTTTTACTTATTTTCATATTGTCCTCATTTTTTATGCGTTTTCACGTTTGTCGGTGGTTTACCGCCTTTTCAATACCGTCCCGTATCCACTGTGGTACGTCGGACGGCAACAGAACCAATCCTCTCAAATCACCTTCCAACGCCAGCCGACAGGCCGCGCCGAAGAGCGCAAGGCTTTTCACGGTTTCGGGATCAAGCTCTCCGAAGGCCCTTGAATTATGCGGGAACGTGCAAAGACACGCCCACGATGAACCTTCCTTGAATTGGATTTCGGCCCGACCTACTTCATAAATATTTTCACCCACGGCGCTCCTCCTTCAAGACATATCCCTGTAGCTTCCAAAATCCCCTCCCGGCCTGGTAGTGGCCCTTCTCTTTTCCGATTTCCCAGACGTAGACCTTCCACCAGAGACGGCGAAAACTACGAAACCGGACTCTTGGAATTGGATCTGGCTTCGGACCAAAATACGAACCCATTCTGAGCAAATGCTTTTTACGGCCAGTCGAAAGAGTCATGAGCACACAAACCTTTTCACTCTCGTCCAGATACTTCCAGTTTGTTGATCGGTTTTCTCTTTCCGCATTTCCGCAAGAGCATCCAGTTCCTCGCGGCAACGAGCGCAGAAATCATGTTCTTTGTTTGGGACACGCCAACATCCATGCGTTAAGCACTTCCTTCGTTCCTTGGTGATTTCAGGTTTCATGCTTTCACCTCCGTGGCATTAGCATTGCATGTCGGACAATCCTGCCAATTATATCCACCGCAACACGGACAGGCACCCCAATCATATTCATCTGTTTCTTCGTCATACCCGTAACAATAATTCCCTTCCTGGCATCCCTCATGTTGACATTTCATGTTTAACTCTTTTCCATCATCCGGAGGAGTGGAATGCGCCACTCGCTCATCGCTTTCCTTCAGCGCTTTGCCGTCAAAGCAGCTTCAAAGAACACCCGGATGAATAAGTTTTCTTTCGGACAGCCACTTCCGAAGGTGTGGCTCGAAACCGTTTGGAATTTCTACTCCATCCGCTCTTATCATCAAAAGCACCAACCATGCAGATTCTGTTTTGTTGAGTATAGTAATCGCCCGCTTTTGCGCTACAATCAATCTCCGGTTTTCGGGTTTTCCTACCCATTCCGCAAATCGTTTGCGGTAACTTTCGTAACGCTCCGTTCTCGTTATCGTTCGCTCTTTCCTGCGTTTTAAAAATTCCTTGTATCCATCAAGGTGAGTCCCGCGCCAAAACTTTGACCTGCAAGCATCTTCATAATACTTGCTTCGTCCCCTTGATAATCGACCACACCCACACAAACATGGTTCATGGTCTTTCCTCGGCTTTTTAGGGGTTGGCATTGTCCCTCCAATGCTGTTGACGCTTTCAAATTAGACCGCCGGTTCCGTTCGAAACGGTTTCGGGTATTTGGCAACGGTTTAAAATAAATCAACCTCTTCGTCGCTTTGTCCCGCAAAATTAAAACGGGCCTCTCAATGCCCTGCAAGACACAAATGAGAAGCCCGTTACAGATGAAACGCGAATGTCTTTTTGCCTTGCAGGGCGGTGTTTAAATTTACAACTTTCCTGGTTAAATGTCAACCTGATTTTGCCCTCTTTTCCCACGCAAAACATATTTCTGTTTGGTCTTGGAATGTGTTTGGTGTAAAACTTCCTACAACCCTACATCCCCGTGCCTCTATTACCCAAAATGGGAGATTGTATTGTTTTTTGATTTCTTCGAGGGGCACCATTTTCTTACACACACCGGTCGTCATTCTGGTCATCCTCCCGGTGGGCGTCAAGGTTCCTTCGTAAGGGTCGAACCATTCGCAGTATCGGCACTTGCCTTTCATGTTGTTTGCGTCCCCGCTTTAAAATGAAACTTCTAATTCGCTTTCAATGGGAAGGCAGTTCTCGTATTGCGGAGACCCGTCTTCTTTTGTATCAAAACATCTTTCTACGGGTTCACCGCCATCATCTGGTTTTATTTTCACCCACAGCTTCCCCTTGTTGGCTCCTCTGCCGGTTGGCTCCTCCCCAACAGAAATGATTGCCCCGGTTTTCTTGTCGTGAGGCTCAACAAACCCCACATACTTTACTTTCATCCCGATTTCAGGTTGCATTGTGTCCATCCTTTTGGTTAGGTTAATACAATCTTCAATTGTTGTTCGCGTGTTAATGGGATTACTTGTATTGACGCGGTTCCATTGTCTATATCCGCCTGTGATACTAAATTGTAACTAATTCCCATTTTAATGGCTTCAGGAGACGGAATGTCAATCAATCTGATCCCGCTCAACTTACGCTTCGCCATCGAACATATTTCTTCTGGCGGATAAGGCCAGTAAGCGTAAGTCGGTTTGTTGTTTATGAGTAAGATTGTCATGTTCGATCCTGGTTATATAAAATTTAAAACGTTTTCGACATTCTTTTCAAGGCTTTCCTTTGTCTCGCCTTCAATGATGTTTAAACAAATATCAATAGCCTTTTCGTAGAACGTCCGGAATTCGATTTCGTCGCATTGGGCAAACGAAATTGATTTCGGGACATAAATAACATTCCCTTTAAGTGTAACATGTTCTGCGTAATGTCCGGTCTTTAACTTAATTTCAATGAGTAGGTCTTCGACTATCTTGTATTTATCTTGGTTCTCAAATACATAATTAATCAGCGCGAAGAATCTCCGGTGGAATCCAAGATTTCTTTTCTTCGTCAATTCAACATGGACGGTCTCGCCTTCGCGGATTCTTGCGATTTGGTCTTCATCGTAACGCGAAGCAGGACAAAGCTGGCCATTGACTTTTTTAAGGAAAAGAGGGATCATGCCGAAATCCTTTTTATCCGTGTTTTCGCAGTGTCAATAGCTATCGACAGAGCTTCTTTGATTCTGTTTATCATTATTTCATCTCTTTGGGTTTCGATCATCACAACTGGCAAGCTGGGATGATACGAATAAAATATATTTTTCTCACGGCCACATACATATAGTTCGAATTGCATTTGTTTATAATAATCTCCAGGTATTTTTTGATCGTCAAGATAGTCAAGTTGCGTTGAAAATATTGGATTTTTTACTTGTATGACAGTATCCCCCCCCACCAATCCATCAGGGCTACACACACACCAATCATTGAGTTCAACAAGGCCTACCAACTTAACCTTGCGGAATGTTCTTGATTCGAAATCACTTATAGCAACAGGCTCTAAGTCGTGCCCTCTATCAGTATATTTGTTCCCAATCCACTTTGATTCAGAGGGTTTTCCCGTTATTCTTTCCTCTACTATTCTTTTTATTAATTTTTTATACCCTTCGCATTTTGTGTCCATTAATAAATCCGACGCAGAAGATGCGGAAAACTTTCCGAGTTTTGCGGTTATCCACTCGTTAGTGTTTTGCTGTATCAAATAATTATAATTCATATCAATTCCAATTTTTATTTATTAGCACATCAACAACGATATGCGGCGGTATTCCAAAGAAAGACGCTATGTTGGTGTTGGTAAAACTCGGATTCTGGATTTTGTATTGTCTTATTTTTTTTGCTATCTCAATGGATATCACATTAGTTCTTTTGTTCCTATTATTAATTAAATGAGTTGTAAACCTACAATTAATTGGTTCGTAGTTTCTGTTGTTATCGATTCGGTCTATTTCAAGGCCAGCGCCATATCCGTTAGTCAATGCCCATTCCCTAAATACTAAAAAATCATTTAGCCATTCATCGCAAACAGTTATCCCTCTCATGCCATAATTCTTATATGCCTTATTGTATTTATGATAGCATCTTTGAATCATTGCATTCCAGATCGAATACAATGCCGTCTTTCCTTCACCGTGTTTTTTGTGACGACATCCGCATGATAGAACGTGACCCCTTTTAATATTAACCATTGGTCGTTCAATCACATTGCCGCATTCACATTTGCAAAATACCACGACACTTCTTTTCCCATCTTTTCTGTCAACATAACCATTGAAACGCAAAACAGTTAATTTCCCGTATTTTTTATTTATGCATTCGGATAGATATTTTTGTGTTGATGCATGTATCTTATTAGAGTTCATAATTCAAGCCCGATTTGCTTTCCAATTTCCTTGGCGAACTGCAAATCGAATTCTCCAGACTTGGCCTTGTCGGAACACATGGCTTGAATGGTTTCCCTGTCTTCACCTTGATACGCATCGAGGGCTTCGATGATCTTGTCCTTGGCGATGTCAACGTCGGACTTGACTTCACCGCCAACGGGCAAAGCGATTTCGTTTCTGATTTCGAAATCGTATTCTGAATTCAATCCGGTGATCCCGTGAGCTTTTTTAAGTCCATGTGATTCAGCGGTTTTCTTGATCATGTCAGCCGGATTTGTTTTCCAAGCATTCCACCCCTTGTTATAAGTTGCCATGTCTGCCCATTCGACCGTTGGCATTTCACAGCCTTTTGGTTTAAGGATTGCATAGGCTCCAATGATCGGCCCACGCCCCTTGAATTTCGGTTTATGCGTGACCTTGCCAGCCGTCACGTCCATTTCGAATTCGTCGTTTTCGCAGACTTCAAACGAAGTCATCCCGTTCCATCGCGTATCGCGTTGGGCTATTTTCAGGAACCCGTCGCGCCCCGCGAATACAAGAACGTTGTTCTTGTTGTCTTTGTAGCACCAAATTTCCCGCGTAAACGGATTAAGGTTTACGGATTTCGCCACGGAAAGAAAGAATGACAATTCAAGATCGGTCGTCCCTTTGGCCACGGTATTCTTGATGATAGCTACTTCTTCCGGTTTCCATCCGGTTGCGGCCCCAATCTTTGTGTCGTTATTTACCGTCTGGACTTGTTTGCCTCTTGTGAGGTCTTCGTTCATGGTTTCCATCCTTGTTTTGTGATCCGAACAACATCCGACTCGGCATATCGCCGCAGTTGGGACAAGAGACGATTCCATCCAGGCGGTCCAGGTCCATGCGCCCATACCGAGCGCACAACGGACACCGGCCCCACCGCTGGACGAACCTATTGCTTGCCGATTTTTTCTCGATAAAGTTCATCGAAATATTTCCTGTTTGCTTTTCCCGGAATTCCATTCTTGATCCACCTCGATATCGTCGCGGCCCTTACGCCGAATTCAACGGCCAAGGATTCAATCGATATGGTTGCATCTGCCTTTTCCATCTGTTTGAATTTTTCTGCTACCGTTGGTTGATACTGATTCGGTTTCATATTGCTTCTCCTTTGGATGTATTTTAATATATAAAATGCTTATCAAATTGTCAAGTATTTTAACTACATCAATTCCTCAATCCTGATCCTTATCTGATCCCTGCACGACCTCAGCACATGTGCGGACTCCCGGCCAAAGCATCCGAGGCCGAAGGAATTGATGAGTCGCATGATTCCTTCGATGTAGTCTTTCCGATTGTAGTACGGATCGATTTCGATTTCAATCCGTCCACAGCCGCCGCCGAATTCTTGAGTCATGACTATTCTCCCTTCAAATA
>JBAZIT010000052.1:0-8319 GCA_041651675.1 Candidatus Omnitrophota bacterium
AGAAGGAAGATGATTTCTACAAAAAATTTAAATTAACTAAGGAAGAGCAGTGGTATGAGGATCACGCTGAAGAATTTGTGCCGGTTAAAGGGCCATTGTATGATGCAATCGTAGCCGCCCTTGAGCGCAAGAAGAAGGAGATGGTCTTGAATATGCGCATTAACGGAGACGACTTGAAAGCGATTAAGCAAAAAGCCCGTAAGTCCGGGATTAAATACCAAACTCTTATCTCCGAGATACTGCATAGGTTCGCTAAGGCGTAAGAGGTACGTTTGTGCTACAAGGAAAGGCGCTTGAGAAATCAGCGCCTTTTTTGTTTGCCGCCTCAGATAGAAGGGGACATTTTCCGTAGTAGTCTATTTGCGTAGGCTGGACAGGAAAGTGCCCCCTGGTTATTTGTGGCGTGCGTCTGTCTTGTCTTGTTTCCGCAGGGACACTTGCTTGCTGGAATTCATATGCCTTGCTTAGAAACAAGCCAAGCCAGGCCTCGCGTAAGGGCAGAAAATGGCTTGGGATTTTTGGTTTGTGGGGATATAATATAGCTCATGAAAAGAATATTTCGCAATCTGGGGATTTTAGTTGTTTTAGCGGCGTTTGCTTTTTTAATCTATGCGCTGAAGGCAAATAATAGAACTGTCCTTTCCAGGGATGGGGTTCCGATAGCCTATTCTGTATATGGAAAAGGGGAGCCGGCGCTGGTGTTTGTGCACGGCTGGTGCGGGAGCCGCGCTGTCTGGTATAAGCAAATACCGTATTTTGCTAAAAAATACAAAGTCGTGGCTTTGGACCTGGCAGGGCACGGTGTGTCCGGCCGCCAAAGAAAGGCTTATACTCAAGAAGCCTTTGGCGAGGATGTAGCTGCGGTAGCAAATGCGGTAGGAGCAGATAAAGTTATTTTAATAGGCCATTCTATGTCAGGCACAATTATATTAGAGGCTAACCGGCTGCTTAAAGACAAGGTAGTCGGGCTTATCGCTATTGATACGCTGGAGGATTTTGAGAGATTACCAGCTACTCCGGAAGATAAAATAAAATACATTGAGCCTTTGAAGAAGGATTTTGTCAAGAATTCCGGGCCGTTTATGAGGGATATGTTCCATAAGAACGCTAATCCCAAGCTGGTTGAGCAGGTAGTCAGGAATGTTGCCCGGTCTAATCCGGAAATTGCCATCAATACCATGGAATATTATTTTGATACTCCGATTATACCGCTTTTAAGCGACGTAAATGTCCCGTTGTGGTGCTTAAGCGCCGACCTCTGGCAGCAGTATCAGCATCCGGAGATTAACAGTAAGTATCTTAAATCATATCATTTAAGGATAATGCCGGGAGTAGGGCATTTTCTGATGATTGAGGCACCCTATGAATTCAATAGGCAACTGGAGGACATTATCAATCAGATTAAGAAATAAGACCGGTATTCTGGTGGAATAGTGTTTAAAGATCTGAATCCCAGGCTTAAAAATGGTTTGGGATTCTTGGTTTATGGAGTACAATAGCACTATGGATGAAACAGAGTATTCACGAAAACAGGAAGAAGAGCAGGCCAAGTATGAGGCGCTTTGCCGGAGGTGCGGAGCCTGTTGCGGCGCTTTTGACGGGGACCCTTGCGAGCATTTGAAGAAAGATGAATCCGGGAAATATTTCTGTCCTATCTATGACCATAGGATAGGCATGCATAAAACACTCTCCGGAAAGCAATTTGCCTGTGTTCCGATTAGAGACCTTAGGCCGAATCTGCCTTTTAAGAGCTGCGTTTATTTTTCGCATTGTTAGGAGCCGGTAAATGGAGGAATTAAAAAACCTTCTCCGCCTTGAAGATAAACACCTGCCTGCCGCAGCCAAAGTCCTGTCCAGGGCTTTTCATAACGAACCTTTAAAAGCATATCTATTCCCTGACGAGAAGATAAGGGATGCCATGGGGGTTGATTTTTTTGCGTTTATGCTCCGCTACGGTATCTTGTTCGGCGAAGTCTATGCAACTTCTCCTGATCTGGAAGGCGTTGCTGTCTGGCTGCCTTCTGAATACGCCAAAATGACCCCGGAATTAATGGCTAAGGCCGGCTCTAAAGGGTTAGAGGCAAAGATAGGCAGCTGGTTTATAGAGCAGGCGCGGCCATTATACGACGTTATTGATAATAAGCACAGCCAGCACGCGCCTTTTAGGCATTGGTATCTTGCTTTTATCGGGGTGGACCCGGTTTTTCAGGGAAAAGGATTTGCCAGCAAGCTGCTTAAGCCAATGCTCTCCCGCCTAAACCGCGAAAATATCCCCTGTTATCTGGAAACAGAGACTGAGAAGAACGTGGATATTTATACACATTACGGCTTTAAATTACTGGAAAAGTATTTTGTCCTGGACACGGGTTTATATTTTTACGCAATGCTGTTAGGAAAAGGGTAATGAATATGGTTGGTGTATTCTTTATTTATGGGCTGGCTTTCTTTACGCTGGGATTGGCAGTTGCTATTTATCCTAAAAAGGGGAGCGCGTTCAGGTTAGCGGACAAGATGTGGCTGCTGGCTGCTTTCGGGATTGTCCACGGCATAAATGAATGGCTGGATATGTTTATGCTGATCAAAAAACCCGCTGATGAAGCTTTACTTAGTTACTTAAGCTTGATTTTTTTGGCGGTTTCTTTTTTGTTTTTATTCCAGTTCGGCGCAAACCTGATCGCCGAATCCAAAAATAAATACCGGGCGTTTAAAGCGCTTCCGGCGCTTTTATTCATAAGCTGGGTAGCCATAGCCGCATTCCATAGCCAGCATCTTTTACTGGGGAATATCTGGGCCCGCTATTTATTAGGCGCTCCGGGGATATTCCTGACTGCCTGGGCTTTATTACTGCAGATCCCCCAGTTCAGGGAGATGAATTTAGCGGTTATCTCCAGGCATTTGAAGTTAGCCGCAGGCGTCTTTGCGGGTTACGCCGTATTATCGGGCTTAATCGTGCCGCAGGCAGCTTTCTTTCCGGCATCTATTCTCAACTATACAGAATTTTTAAACGTATCCGGTATTCCGGTGCAGGTCCTGCGTTCTGTCTGCGCAATACTCCTGACTTATGCTATATTACGCATCCTGACGGTATTCCAATGGGAGACCAATACCAGGGTGAGGAATTTATTGGCCGAAAGCCAGAAAGCTTACGCTGAATTGGGTAAATTGGAAAAAGTAAAGGATTCGCTTACCCAGATGATCGTGCATGATCTGAATAATCCCCTGGGAATAATTTTGGGCAGCGTAGAATTGCTGGCCGCGCAATTAGGGGATAAAATGTCCGAAGAACAGAAAAATGACCTGGGTTTGACCTTATATACTATCAATGAGATGAGGGATATGGTCTCCAACCTTTTAGATATCAGTAAAATGGAAGAAGGGAAATTACTTCTGCGGCCGGAATATATCAGATTAGACGTTGTTCTTAGGGAAGCGGTGGATGGGATGCAAATCTTAGCCAAAGCCGATGGTAAAACTATATCCATACATGTAGCAGCAGGCGTCCCGAAGATAAGAGCGGATAAAGAGATCTTCAAGAGGATTATTCTTAACCTGGCCGGGAACGCGCTTAAATTCACGCCAGCCGGCTCGGAGATTGTAATCGCGGCCTCTTATGACGCAGCAAATAAAGAAGTTCTCATAAGCGTAAAAGACCAGGGTGAGGGCATTCCGAAGGAATATCTTGGCCGGGTCTTTGATAAATTTATCCAGGTGGACCCGGCTAAGAAGGCAAAGGGCAGGGGTAAAGGTTTAGGGCTTACTTTCTGCAAGATGGCGGTAGAGGCTCACGCTGGAAAGATCTGGGTAGAGAGCCAAGCTGGCAAAGGCAGCACATTCTACTTTACTCTTCCGGCAGGGCAATAAATCAGGATATCTATTTTTTGAATTTTAATCCCGGAAAATTTTTGTCTATATACTCTTGCGCGTTAATAGCGGTTTTCGGCGCTTCTTTAGCTTTGTAGCATTCTATTGTAAGGGTTATATTAGGCCGCACAATATTTTGCGGGCCGACGAAACTGCCTGTAGCTTTTGGTTCCCTGGAGTAGTAGCGGGGCACGTCTTCTATCATATTCGTCTCCGATTGATCGGATTTGGTCAGCACATCAAAGTGGGTGTAGCCTTTGGTCAAGGTGATCTCGCAGGCGCGCTGCATCGCCAGTTTTTCAGCATCCTCCTGCTCCATGTAGGCATTACCGGTGAAAGCCACGCTATAGGTTGATTTGGACAGGGCTTCAGTCACGTAGGATCTTTTTTCGCTTTGGATCATATATCCCGAGCATCCGCTTAATAATACGATAGACCCGGCTATTGCAATATTCAGAATTTTCATAATATTCCTCCTTGTTTATTTATTATACCCTAAAGTTCCAGACCGTCAATCTACTTAATGGCATTTTTCCGGCCTTGTCCCATAAACTATATTGACAGTGCTCTAAACAGGAGTAAAATTTGATTGTAAGCATCTTAAAAAGGAGGCTGAAATGACAGGGGGTCAGGTAATCAGCATTAAAGCTACTTATAGTTTCTTTTCGCTGGCTGCGCTCTTATTCGGGATATTTTTGATCAGAAAACCCCAGCTGGCAATCGCAATCCAGAAAAAATTCTATGAGAAGATCAACTGGAGAATTGAGCCTATCTCAATGGACAAGGAGATCCGCAGCACCAGGTTATTGGGGATATTTACGCTGGGGGTATTTTTATTCAGCATAGTTTACGCATGCACCATCGGACTTATTCCTTAACTTTTATAATTTACCCGCTGTTAAGGCAAGGGTTTTCCCGTATGAAGAAGATAGCAATCTTAATTGTTTTATTTTTTGCTTTTAGCGCTCCTTGCGCGGCAGGCTCAGTTAGTTTTAGCCTGAATGAATGGGCGTATAATTCCGTGCCTGGGCCAAGGCTCAGGCACCCTATTTATGAGACAGCTGCCATAAGTAACGGGCAGCCGCTGGAATTCAGCTGGTGGAACGATTTCACGAGCACTTCCGGTTATATCTTCAAGCTCTACAAGGGTTATAATATGTATGCGGATAACCTGATACTTAAAGAAAATTTACCGGCTGATGCCGGTTCTTTCAAAGTCAAAGCCGGACTTTTTGAGGATGGCAAGGTTTACACCTGGTCTTTAGTGCGCATTTCATTTTCCGGTTATAAAAGCGACCGGAGTTGCAATTCTTTCAGGGTGATCAGGAAATAGGAGGCAGTGATGAAAAAGATTTACCTTTCCAACACGGACCGTAAAATCGCCGGAGTATGCGGCGGCCTGGGAGAGTATTTCGGAATAGACCCGACGATAGTCAGGATCTTTTTTATTTTTTTGACTATTCTATCATTCGGGCTGGGAGTTATCGGCTACCTGGCGGCGTGGATAATCATTCCCCGCGAACCTAATGGCTAAAATTAAATTAGACCTGCATGCTATCTTCAGCAATGGCCGCCAGATCGAGGCAGAGCTCAGCCGGGTGATCCGGGAAGCGGTGAGCAAAAAGATAGAATTAGTGGAGATTATCCCGGGCAAGGGAAGCGGCCAGCTGAAGAAAAGCGTGCTGCGTTTTTTAGAACAGCCGCGGATAAAAGGATTATACCGGCGCATTGAAAAAGACGATAAAAATTTCGGCAGGATATTTGTGCATTTCAGGTTTTAGAGGTATAATAAGACAGGAGGTGGCGAAATGGCTAAATTTTTTATGTATGGAAAGTACACTCGGGAGGCAATGGAGAGTATCTCGGCCGACAGGACCAAGAAGGCGCTGGAGGTGATTGAGAAATCCGGCGGCAAGGTGAATTCCATGTACGCGCTTTTGGGAAAATATGACCTCGTGCTGATCACGGATTTTCCCGGGGTCGCGGAAGTGATGAAGGCTTCCATCGGGTTAAATAAGTTGTCCGGTATCTCCTTTACCAGTTTTCCCGCGATCACCATAGAGGAATTTGATAAGGTTGTGGCGTAGGTAGACAAACAAGGAGGGAAAGATGATGAGTTGGGCGTTGTTCGGGCAGATAGCGTTATTGATAATCATCTTTGTTGTTGCCAAGACCGTTATGAAATGCATCCACGATAATTGCTGCACACAGTGTAAAAAATAAATAAGAGTTGCAAAGCAGCAAAAGGGCCGGGTTTAGCGATCCGGCCTTTTTCTTTTAAGAATAAGGTGTTAGTTTTCTGATTTAAGAGGTATAATAATAATTCAAAAGGAGAAAAAAATGAGCTTGTTTACGATTGATAAAGCTAAATGCAAAGGTGACGGTAAATGCGCCCGGGTTTGCCCGGTGCAGATCATCGGTATGGATGAAAAAGCCCGCATTCCTTACCCGCTGGAAGCTGCCGAAGAACTTTGTATTAATTGCGGCCATTGCATGGCCGTGTGCCCTCCGGGAGCGTTAGTTCTTAAGACTATGTCTCCGCAGGATTGCCTGGCCTTAAAAGCAGGCTGGAAGCTTAACCCGGAACAGGTAGAATTTTTATTCAAGGGCCGGCGTTCGATCCGGAATTACAAGGAGCAGTTGGTTGACCGTCCGGTTATCGAAAAGATAATCGATATCGCCCGCTACGCGCCTTCGGGGATCAACCGCCAGCCGGTCTACTGGGAGGTGATCAGCGGTAAAGAAAATATCCTCCAGCTTTCAGAAGCCGTGATCAGCTGGATGCAGGAGATGGTGGATAATAAATCTCCGCTGGCAGCTATGCTGCATTTTGAGAATATTATCAGCGCGCAGGATAAAGGAGCTGACCGCATCTGCCGGGGAGCCCCGCATATTGTCCTGGCTTATTCGGTCAAGGAAGAGGTTACCGGAGCGCAGGCCTGCACCATTGCCCTTACTTATTTTGAACTTGCGGCTTTGTCTTTTGGCCTGGGCGCCTGCTGGGCAGGATATGTCAGTATGGCCGTTAATCTGTCGGAAAAGGCGCGTAAGCTGGTTGAGCTCTCTTCGCGGGCAACCTGCCACGGAGCAATGATGCTGGGCTTTGCGAAATACGATTACCAGCGGGTGCCTTTGCGCAACAGCCCGAATATCCGGTGGCGCTGATGAAGAAGATATTAATACTCTCTGCCAGCCCCGTAAAAAATGGGAACACCAGCCGCCTGGTAAAATGGTTTTCTGAAGGCGCCAGGGGTAAAGGGGCGCAGATTGAAATAGTCAACACCGCTTTCTTAAAGTATAAGGCAACCGGCTGCACTTCCTGCAGGCAGTGCCAGAGGATAGCCAAATATGAATGTGTCATCAATGATGGGGCAAAACCGGTCCTGGCAAAAATGGCCTTGGTTGAGGTGATTGTTATGGCTACCCCGTTGTATTTCTACGCGGCCAGCGCGCAATTAAAACTGGTCATGGACAGAATGTTCTCGCTTTATAAATGGGATAATCAGGCCGATACTATGGTTACGCCTTTAAAAGGAAAAACTATGGTGCTGTTGGCCAGCGCTTATGAAGATATCGGCCTGGATACGCTGGAAAAATCATTTGCCATAACCGCGGATTACTCCGGTATGAAATTCTTGTCGCTGCTTGTACCTGACGCCAGGGAATCGGGCGACATCGTAAAAGTAAAAGGCGCGCGTAAAAAAGCTATTGCTTTAGGCAGAAAAGTTGCTTAAAGCCAAAGAAGGAGAGAGCTATGAAGAGAATTCTTAGTATATTTCTAATTGCCGGTTTGATTATTGCGGGAAATGGTTTTTGCCGCGCTTTCGCGGATGGCCCGGATGCCCAGAGCCAGCTGGCCCGGGATTTCAGCCAGACAGCTATGGATAAATTCCAATCAATAAATGATACCCAGCTTAATTACGCGGCAGTCAGCGACCAGGTGGATGAATACGCCAGGAACTTTGCCCGGATCCTGGTTAAGGCGGGAGTGGAACAGAAAACCGCCGGCATGGTCATGCAGGAAAGCGCCGGCTGGTATGGCCAGGCCTTAAAAGACCTGTTTAACGGTAAGCCGTATAATGATATTATCCAGGATTACTCGGATAAGATCGCCGGCCTTTTCAACCAGCAGCATCTGAAACTGGATGCCCAAATGGAAATAGTGGATATGACCAGCGATAACCTGGAATCGCTGAATACTCTTTTCCGGGGAGTAGAAGAAGTAGACAACTGAGCCGCCAAGTATGAAAATAAAAAATATTAAAAGGGTATTCATCCGGCTGCTCAGGTATAACGCTACTCCTCACGGTATTGCCCTGGGCGTGGCCATCGGCGTTTTTATCGCCATCCTGCCGGTTTACGGGCTGCACACCATATTGATGATCCTGGCAGCTATTCTTATCCCCTCTACTAACAAAATAGCGATATTCATCGGCACTAATATTTCGTTTGTCCTCA
>JBAZIT010000053.1:0-8317 GCA_041651675.1 Candidatus Omnitrophota bacterium
CCAGACGAGATGATTGATGAATGGCTTACAACCTTCCAGTATCGCGCGAGCAAATCCGAAGACATCATCGCGTTCCGCAAATGGGTTGATGATCGGCTCGCCGAGGCTGGTTCGCGCTGTCCTTGCGCGATCTACTCGAACATACAAGATCTCATTACTGAGATTGATAGTGTGCGCGCCGATACTATGTCCGCGATTCAGAACCCTGGGCAGGCTGCAGAAATTATCATCAAGCAATACTCCGATATGCTTGCGACTAATTCGCTTGGATCGATTCAAGGCATTTACCCAGACCGGATTAGTCAATATTGGCGCGCGCGTCCTTGCGCAAAACTCGCACATGATGAGCTTGCGTTTATTACAGAACCAATCTTCTGTCGTCTCGCAACAGCAGGTAGCGCAAACGCGCGCGAAGAGTACATGCGCACGATCTCGCTTATTGGCAATGTTATGCACGCCGAGACAAATAGTGATATTTGCGCAATGCTCCCACTGACGAACGCGCGCAAGCTTGCGTCATTCGCGAATGACGCTATTATGAGTGAGTTGCGCGTATTCGTGAATTCAACCGCATTCATGTGGATCCCATTGACGAGCGCAACAATGCGCGACTATCCTGTTCTTGATTCGACCTCGCGCGAAGATGTAAATGCGATCTATAATGTTGATCTCGCACTTGCACTCAAGCATGAGCGCCTACTTGGTCCAGAGAGCGAGCGTATTGCGCGCGAAAACAAAGAAGCCGCCCTTGCCGCAATTCGTAGTTTGCGCCCTGAGAACATGAGCCCAGAGTTGCGCGCGCATCTCCATACACTTATCTCGCAATAAGCGCGCAAAGATGATGGTCATGGTATTATCATGCCATGACAATACCATTCTATTTTTTTTGAACTTAGCGATCCCGAATATAACAAACATCATCATGTATCCTTATGTTACTTGCACATGCGGACGCCCTCTGGGGTATCTTTATGACATTTTCAAACTACTATGCGCGCGCAATACCGCGCGCACGCCAGACGCGCCTATTGGTCCAATCTTGGACCAACTAGGCATTACTAAGCAATGTTGTCGCCAACGCATCATGACAAGCACGGAGTTCAAGCATTATTATAACATGCGCGCGGTCCCATCGTATGTCCCAGTCATGTCAACGGAGCGCATGGTTGCGACCAAGCCATGATAATGCGCGCCATGCCATGATGGTCTAGTCTTTTTTTTGTACTAGTCATTAGTACCCTCTTATATCGACTAGTCTGGTCCCTTCTCCATATGCCTTACCTTCGCGCGCGATATGTGAATTAGGTCAAAAAAAGGCAAATAATAAAATTGAATAATGAAAATAATAACTATCTTATCTATCCAAAGTAGATAAAAACAATGGCGACTCCAGTGCAGATCATTCTCGCAATGCGGAACAAGTTCCCTAATCAACACCTCTTCGCGCTTGATAAAACAAAGGGAAAGAATGTTCAAGGTGCAACATTCTATCAGTTGGACATGTCTTACATCAGCATGAGTCAAGAAGGAAAGCGCGCAAAAATTGCGGCAATTTATGCTGGTACCGTTAAGAATCCACTCAACATCCCAATTATATTTACTCCAAATGTGTTTGTTCCACAAACAAAAACTGTTGAGCAAGCGCGCGCTGAAGCGAAAAAAGTAGGAGTAGTCATTAACGTTGATGAGGCTGGTGACTTAGGAGAAGCACTAAGCTATATCGATCAAGATTATCTTGCAGTAGTTGGACCCGCAGGTATTCCATCGCGCTTTACTCCTAGTCCAATTATTGCTAGAGAATATGGAAAAAAGAGTGCAAATGCTGGCAAACCATTGCCTCATCCATCCGCATCTATCCCATTATGGCTAACAATACACTCTGCGAAAAGTATGCGTCACGCAGGTCAACCTCGTTCGGTAATATATGATTGGACAACACGCACAACAAACAGTTTAGGACAAGACGTTTTCGAGCAACGTACTGACAGTGTTGGCAAGACTCTCAATCACGACAACTTTGACCAACTGGTTCTTGCTGGCGATATCATTCGTCGTATCGTTATATCATTTGATGCGGTGGTCGATTCGAATCTAGGGTTGAATCTTAGTTGGGGAATTAACGAGATCTACACCGAGCGCCCAACAAGTGGTACAATTATGGAAATGGTCGACGAGGATGATTGCGGTATCCCTGACGCGAATAGTGTCGCCGGTTCTCTTTCGCGCATGACTATTGCGCCTGCCGCAACAGTAAGCGCGACTCCAACAACTGTCGCAACTACTGCGCCTGCGACTGATCAAGCTCCGCCCGAAGATGAGTATGAGGAGGGTTATGATGAAGGTACAGGTGTAGAGTATGATGGCGAACCAGAACCAGTATCAGGACCGGTACCGGTACCAGGACCAGTACCCGTACCAGGACCAGGACCAGTACCCGTACCATCGCGCGCGCCAGAACCAGCCAAAGTCAAACAATCAGCCGCATCCGCTGCAGCAGCACCCGCGCGCAGGGGTAAATGATGAGATCATAACATAAATCGTTAATACTTTATTTTTTTCATCGAATGATAATGATTTGCTAAGTTCATGAATCATAACTTACGCGCAAAAAATAAGAACATTATGCCTAGCAGCATAGCGCAAAAGCGCTTTTCAAAGGTCTTCTATTTGCGAGCGAACGTCGCGCGTGCATCTCGCAATAACATCGCCATCGATCGCGAATGTGTTGTACATAGTACCCGCGCGCGGAATTGAGCCATACATTAGTGGACCAGACATACCAGTTACAACATCACGCCTCGCATTGAATGCGGCATCTGAGAATGCTTGCAACGGTGCAGCAAGAGCCGCGCGCAATGATACATTATCGGCATCGCGCGTATTCACTCCATTGCATTCAATCGGAGTAACGCGCCCGAGTCTGGTCATTTCATCAGCATATATCATGTAATGTTTTACACTACACTTCTCGACAAGCTCGCGCATTGCCGTGATGATGTAAGAACGCGCTGCACTAATTCCTAGAGTCGATGCTATTTCTTGAATAGCGTTGGAGCGCGACTGCTCAGGTATGACACCGCGCATACAAACAGCGCTAGTCAGATTAGTACCTACCGTGAATACAGCCCAACGTGGAGGAGCATCAACAACGCGCCCTTCTCCATCAACAATCGTCCTTATGATCTTGCCGGCTCGCGCGCGAAGAACACCACTAACGCCACGCAACACAGTAGACATAATAACATTCCGTATCCATTTGATGGAAGCATCTCCAGACGCGTTTCGATGTTTCGCACGTTTCTCGCGCAAAAGTTCCGAATCAAGCGATTCGCTTGAGTGTGTTCCAAAGGTCTTTATTGCACTCTCGCGAATATATGCGCGAATGATGACGTTTGGCGCGCGATCTAGTGTATATACCAAGATAAGCTCAGGATACATAACGCGCATGCGCTCAATGACTGTCGTCACATCAATGCGCTTCTGAACAAGTGCGTTTTTGCTTAACTTGAAATAAATACACCATGGCGACAAGTCGCTTACATCTCGCGCCAACATTGGATTGTCGCGCGCGAACTCATCAAAGATCGCACGCTCGCCCACATAGTCGGGATGTACAGGATTCGCGAACTTCTCGCAAAATATATGACTAGCTTGCACAAGTTGCGAGAAGCGCAACATTTCGACGAGTCTCGCGATCTCAAGCGCACCTTCTTCGCTACTCGCGTATTGATCTTCAAGAATAAGTGTCATTTGTGGATTACTCATCTTCTTGACAGGGAACGCTTTCAGAACCTCTCGACATACACTCATTTTAGTGCGTCCAACATTTCCGCCAGTAATTGCGCTAGTTTTATATGAGTCAAGCATGTCTTGCGTGAAAGGTTCGCTGAATGAAGTTGACGCGAGAATACCAACCAATGTACCGGGATCAATAAGCGCAAGTTTGATATGCGCGGATGTAATGTCAAGCACGTTTCTCGCGAACTCGACAATGTTAATATCGGCGATATCGTACTTATGATGTTCATCAATCGCATTAGACTCTGCGATAAATTGCGCAAGTAACGAGGAAAGGCGCATAGTACATAACTCACTGCGCACATACATGCATAATATCATAGATGCCCATATAGTTGGGTCAGCAATAGGTACGCGCGCGATTCGTTGTGCTTCATTGGTATACAAGTATGGAGCGTCATCACAGTATTGTTTTACCATACGCGCGACTTCTGCATAAGATGCATCACGATCGCCATCATGATCGCGAACGCGTTCGCGATCATGATGACCATCATCATCATCATCGTCTTTGCCATCAAGCGCGCGCACAACTCTGCGCCATACTGTTTCAGCAATATGCGAGAGATTGAATGGCATCTTTATGAGCGAGTTCATTTTATCGCGCACACTTGCCTCCTCGAGTTGTTTGTATATTGCGCGATAGCGCGCGCGATCTGCCAGAAGTGTCACGAACTCCTCATCAAACACATGACTGAACTTGCTCGCGCTCGTATATCTGTAATCACGCACCATATCACTATCAGAGATCATAGCTGGACCATATGTTACATTAACAAGTTGGCGCACGTCAAAGTAGTCGCCTCCATACACAAACGATACAATAGTATTACCCTTGACATTCATGCGGTGGTTATTTGTTATGATTCCTTCAAGGTTCTTCTCAGATCTACGATTTTGGTCGCCAGTAACCGCCGTGTATAGCGCGCGCGTGATGATGTCAGTACGCGAGACCATCATGTTGAAGATGTTTGAAACCAAAGATAGTCCATTCGCGAAGTTCGCGCCTGCAAACCCGCGCGACTCTGGAGATTCGTCATAGCGCTGGAAGTATGGGAGTGTGCGCGCATTACTGTAGTTCTGCATTGCGCGCTCTCCATTAATAAGAATGAGACCAACCGCGCCAACCATATTAACTAAGAATATGGGCGACCCCTTGCCTATTGTTAGCATTTCGAACATACCGTTTGTCTCGCAGTCTTCGAAACTCGCGAAGATAGGCTCATAGAAGTCATCATTAATACGTTGCGCATTGATTTGCAATTCCTCATAGTATTGCGCGAGTGTCTTGTCGATTGGTGGAATAATGCGCCCTTCATCGAGTTTTGCCGTAATAACATGTGCTCGCGCGAGTGTCTGTTCGATGCATTGCTTAATTCTCGCGCGTGCCTCTGGTCGCAAGTAGAAATCGCGCATTCCAGTAGTAAAGCCGTGCATTATGATGTAATTAGTGCCAATCTGTTGCATGTCAAAGATCGTATCAATTGTTGCGCGCGCACCAAAGTCATGAACAATAGACTGATAAATACTCGATCCGCCTGCGCCAACTGTGGTCTTGTCAAAGCATCCGCTTAAAATGCGCCCATCAACAACGCGAACATCGCGCGTCGTTGCATCATTCGCGATCATCGGCATGAAGCGCGCCCACAATGAGCCAGATGAATAGTATCCACTCTTTCCGCGATATGTCACAGGAGTGCGCGCGAACGCGCAAGCAAGTAAATCGCGCCCACTTACAACCTTGCGCCCGCGAAATACAGTGCCTTCGAGGTCTGGCGCAACTATCATAGTACTGCAAATCGCGCATCCATGATACTTATCAATGGTAACACCACTTTGCGTTATCTTCATGTTGCCAGTTAGCGAATCATCTGCTTGACCGACTGACATTGTTCCAGTAACTGCAGATACAAGGCGCGAACTAACACAAGTTAGCATAAGTTGTTCATTGATCGATGAAGGAAGTGCGACATTAAACTGGTTCATTTGATCGCCATCAAAATCGGCATTGAAGTAAGGGCAAACAATAACGCTCATACCAACAGCAAGTGCGCGATCATCGATAACAATGCGCACGGCTGTAATGTTGGATAGCGCAAGAGTTGGCTGGCGATTGAACATAACAATATCACCATTCACGAGATTGCGCACGATAATATCACCATCTTCGATCACCAGATCTTTCGCATCGGGCTTATACATGAAACCATTGCGCTTAATGATGCGCGAACATCCCGGGTATGCGCGCGTACCATTTCCAACATATGTCATAACTCGCTCTCGATTGAATGACTGAACTGTTTCGTAGATACATAGTGTTTGCGCGACAAATAGTGGTAAGCTGATCTGGTCTAAGTTCAAGTGTGGCGAACCATCAATAGTACTGCGCGCACTTCCATTAATGCGCTTGCCAAGAATAGTCGAGCGAATATGCCCTTTTTTGGACTTGAAGCGATTGGCGACAGATGTCGGATCGTGTTCCGAGCCACTTACGAGAGTCGCGCGCAGAATGTCCGCGACGTTAGCTTCGCCTGATAGTGTTTTTCGCTTAACATCAATAGCGCCATACGTGCTAACTGCATTATGCGCGCGAAATATGGCGCGAAACCCGACAGTCATCGGATCATTGCTCATTTGGTTACCACCTTTGCGCACATCGGGGCGAATAGCAGGAGGAGGCACATACATAGTAGTGAACACATAATTAGCAGGATGCACGAGCGCACTCACGCGCAAAAGCGCGAGTGTCTTAGGTCTTATCGCGCTCAAGATCTCACGAATGCGAAATGGCGTTAATTGTTCTGAAGTTGTTGGCATAGTACCATCCGCGTTCGCGATCTTATATGTGAATAACTGCGTACCAGGTTCAGGGCGCTTAATGACAGGATGAACTTCATTACATCTTTCACAACGCGTAGGTATCTGCGCGTTTCTCAGGCGATTCAAATACGAACCAGATGCGCGCACCTTTGTAATAAGCGCCTGTGCGGACGCATCACTAAAGACAAGATCATGACAACTCCAACAGATCACACGCAACCATTTTTTGACCTCTCCAAACGCAACGGGATTAACTTGCGGATGATCACTAAAATCGATCATTCCTGGATGACCATGACACTTATCCTTATTACGTCGGCATGTTTCGCATTGTATTCTACCATCAGTAGTACCCATGCGCGCATCAAAAATACCGCCATTGCGCGGTATTCCGCCTTCGACCGTTGCATCATTAGTAACAGTAACACATGCTTCGATTCCAGTATCTTCATTGGTCGCGGGACTATATTGCACCGCATAGATGCGCCCTCCTGGTTCTGCTAACATGCGTCGATGAGTAGACATAAGTCAAATCTTCCTATTACTTGTTATATATCTTTCAATTTTACCACTATATTGCCCATGCAAAAAAGAATGCGCGTGAGCATACGCGAGCATGAGCGTGCGCGAGCTCGAGCATATATGCTCGAGCTCGCTCATGCTCATACATACATTTGCATTTACTCGATGACATCGCGCAATATGCCATCAGTGCGCGCACGCTGTGGTACACCATCGCGCGAGAGTTCATCATACTGTACAACAATCATATGTCCGCGCCATTTATTTTCGAAAACTGTTGCACCATTTGCTTCAACGCGCGCGAACTCTTGATACAGTGACTTGCGCGTTTCTATCTCGCCTGTTGGTGTAACATTGAATTGTACATGTTCATTCGTCTCGCATATGAACATTAGAGCACCATCCGCTTTACCCTTCTCGCCACATCCATATCCAATAACGCAAAATTCGCCATCTCTGATCGGTTTGATTTTGAGTAGATAACTAGAATGACGGTCATTAACACTATGCTCGTATTGTGCATCAAGGCGCACGATCGCGCCTTCATAGCCTTCGCGCAAGAATTGTTCATAGACGTCATGAGTTGCTTCTAAGATATGTGCGCGCGCTTCATCGAATGTTTTGATACTAGATGAAGCGCGAAGAGTAACAGGTATTGTCTCCGCAAATTGCATAATGCGCAGTTGAGAGCCAATAGGCGAACGCTCAATGGCGCGCATGATAGATAAGCGCGAAGAGAATGGTAACCCATTACTCGCGGTGCCGCACGTTACTTCTCCACTTGCGCCACTCAACGTAACTACAAACACATCATATACAACGAAATGTAATGTACTTTTTGCATCCTCATCGTCTTCTTTGCGACAAATTCCGGATATCTCTTGTAATCTCTTCCCATGCATGTAAAGCTCGCCATCAAAGTAGATAGTTCCATTTTGCACTGGCGCGCTTGAGTCTGCGCTAATAAGTGTTTTACTTGCCCACGCTGAACCAAGAGATGTAATCTCGCGCTTCAATTGATCAAAGCCATTCCATTGCTTGTTGCGCCTGCCATATAATATCGCGCTATTTCCATCATATGTACCAATCGCGCGCACTCCATTGTACTTGCGCTGAACAAATACAAAGTTGCCAATCAACTCTAGGACTGTAGATGTAACGGCGTCATCAAGAAAAC
>JBAZIT010000054.1:0-8283 GCA_041651675.1 Candidatus Omnitrophota bacterium
ACACTCTGCGAAGCATTTAAACTGGACCTGTTATTGCATTTAACCGACAGCCACAGCCGCGAGGCTTTAAACCTCCGGGGCGTAGGCGGAGTGATCTTCTCGGATATTATCGGCACGCGCCATCAAATCGAAGAAGCCGTTAAGGCGGGCCTGCCCTGTGTAGTGATCAATAATTATGTTGAAGACCTGCCGGTAAGCTGTATTGCCATTGATAACTCCGGGGGAGCTAAAAATGCGGTTAATTACCTGATCAATATGGGGCATAAAAAAATAGCGCATATAAGCGGGGATGTAGCGACCCAGGCCGCGGCTAAGCGCCTGCAGGGTTACGAGGAAGCGCTGAAGGAAAAAGGTATCCCTATAAAAGAGGAATATATCCTCAAGACAGATTATTCCCGCGGACAGGCCAGGAGCGCGGCCGAGAAATTATTCAAAATGCCCGATCCTCCCACCGCCGTATTTGTAGCTTCGGACTCTATGGCCCTGGAAGTCATGGCGGTAGCCAGGGAATTGGGGAAAAATATCCCCGCTGATCTATCGATCATCGGTTTTGACGATAACCCTTCCGGGCTGTATGGGCCGGTAGCCTTAACTACCGTAAGGCAGCCCTTGATTAAAATGGCCGAGGAAGGGGTTAAGGAATTAAACCGTTTAATGAGCGCCAAAAGCGGCGCGCTCCCCAAGAAAATAGTTCTGCCGACGGAGCTGGTAGTCCGGGAATCCTGCCGGCCCTTAAAATAAGCTCTTACACAATCCCTTGTATAAATTAAAAACTAACCATACAATATATTGTAATTTTTTATTGACAAGCCTTAAAGCGGATGTTATTATTGTCTGTCCAAAATAAATCAACCTTTTAATTCTTACGGCCTGTCTATCGGCAGGCAGGGAGCCGCTCATGGAGTTAAAGCTATCTGAAAATGCCTTAAAGGTTTTACGCAGACGTTACCTGAAGAAAGACGAAGAGGGAAAGGTAATTGAAACGCCTGAAGAATTATTCAGGCGGGTTGCTTCGGCAATCGCCTTAGCCGATAAGTTTTACGGCAAGAATGAGAAAGACACGCAGAAGTTAGAGGATGATTTTTACCGTATCATGACCGCTTTTGAATTCCTGCCGAATTCTCCCTGCCTGATGAACGCCGGAAAAGACCTGGGTCAGCTCTCGGCGTGTTTTGTGCTGCCCATAGATGATTCCATGGAGTCTATATTTGAGAGCTTAAAGATCACGGCAATGATCCATAAATCCGGAGGCGGCACCGGATTTTCTTTTTCCCGGTTGCGTCCCAAGAACGCGGTAGTCAAAACTACCGGAGGAATTGCTTCCGGTCCCATCTCCTTTATGCGCGTTTATGATGCCGCAACCGAGGCCGTAAAGCAGGGAGGAACCCGGCGCGGCGCGAATATGGGTATCTTAAGAGTTGACCATCCCGACGTCATTGAATTTTCCACCTGTAAAGAGCACAATAAACAGATCACGAATTTCAATATTTCCATTGCCATTACCGATGATTTTATGCAGAAGTTGGAAAAAGGCGAAAATTATGACTTGATCGACCCGCATACGCATAAACCGGTCAAGCAGATTAATTCCAAAGAAGTATTTGAAGTGGTGGTTAAGCAGGCGCATAAGAACGGTGAGCCCGGAATCATATTTATTGACCGGATGAATGAATTCAATCCTACCCCGAAATTGGGAAAATATGAATCGACCAACCCCTGCGGAGAACAGGTGCTGCTTCCTTATGAAAGCTGCGACCTGGGCTCTATAAATTTAGCCGTTCTTTGTAAAAAAGCGGGAACGCGCCAGGAGATCGATTGGGAAAGGCTGCGCGAAGTTACGCGCCTGGCTGTGCACTTTCTGGATAATCTCATTGATGTAAACAAGTTCCCTCTGCCGCAAATTGAAAAAGCGACCAAAGCTACGCGGAAGATCGGTTTAGGAGTGATGGGTTGGGCCAGTCTTTTGATCCGCCTGAATATTCCTTATAATAGCGATGAGGCAGTTGCCTTAGCGGAAAAGATCATGTCATTTATCCTGGATGAAGCTACCCGTAAATCCCTGGAGTTAGGCGCGGCCAAAGGCACCTTCCCGGCTTTTAAGGGCAGTATCTACGACCGGAAAGACGGTTCGAACAAGATGCGTAATGCCACGCTCACGACCATCGCGCCTACAGGCACGATCAGTATTATTGCCGGCCCCTGCTCCTCGGGGATAGAGCCTTTGTTTGCCATATCTTATTACCGCAATGTCATGGATAATGATAAACTGGTGGAAGTTGAGCCGTTGTTTGAGGAAGTAGCCAAAGAGCGGGGATTCTATAGCCGCGAGTTAATGGAGAAGATCGCCGAGAGCGGTTCGCTGCAACATATTGAAGGGATCCCCGAAGACGTCAAAAGAGTATTTGTTACCGCGCATGATATCGTTCCTGAATGGCACGTGCGCATGCAGGCTGCCTTTCAGAAATATGTGCACAATGCCACTTCCAAGACTATCAATTTTCCGCATGAAGCTACTATCGAAGACGTGCGGAAAGCCTATTTATTGGCTTACAAGTTAGGTTGCAAAGGAATAACGGTTTACCGCGATAAGAGCCGCGAAGAGCAGGTCCTTAATATTGGCAGTTCCGCACAGATTAAAGACGGCCAGCCGCAAAACTCTGCGCCGGAGCTTAAAAAAGAGATCGCTCCCCGGCCGCGGCCAGAAGTGATCATCGGGACCACGACCAAGGTATCTACGGGCTGCGGTAATCTTTATGTCACTATAAATGTAGATGAAGAAGGTCAGCCTTTCGAATTGTTTACCCAGATGGGTAAGGCCGGCGGCTGCGCAGCCAGCCAGCTGGAAGCGATCGGCCGCCTGGTGTCTTTGGCTTTTCGCGCCGGGGTGGAAGTCAAATCTATCATGGAGCAATTGCGCAATATCCGTTGTCCTTCCCCTTCCTGGGAGAAGGGCCAGCGTATTTTTTCCTGCGCCGATGCCATTGCCCGTGTAGTAGAGAGAAGATTGGTGAATAATCAGGCGGCCAAAGCAGCTTTAGAGAGTACGCCTGTTGCGATGAAGCATTCACATCATGATGAACCGGCTCATTCCGAGCTCAGCAGCTTTAGGGGCGATATCGTAGGAGTTTGCCCTGATTGCGGAGGGGCGCTGCGCCATGAAGAGGGTTGCATGAAGTGTTATGCCTGCGGTTTTTCCAAATGTTAAGATGAAAAAAATATTATATATAGTGCTGGATGGCCTCGGAGATATGCCTGTAAAACAGTTAGGCGATAAGACGCCGCTGGAAGCAGCGCTGACCGTTAATCTGGACCGCCTGGCGCAAAATGGCAAAACCGGCATAGTATATCCGGTGGGAAAAGGCATCGCTCCGGAATCGGATATCGCGGTGATCAGCCTGCTGGGGTATGATGCGCATAAATATTATACCGGCCGGGGGCCGTTAGAATCATTTGCCGAAGGCTTGGCAGTAAATGATGGGGACGTGGCTTTCCGCGTAAACTTTGCTACCGTCGCCGAAGACGGAAGAACGATCAAAGACAGGCGCGTAGGCAGGAACCTGACTACCGAAGAAGCGCAAGCCTTAGCCAAGGAGATCAACTCTAAAGTCACCTTATCCAGCGCTACCTTTGAATTTAAAAGCACGATCGGCCATCGCGGGATACTGGTGATCCGGGGCATGCACCAGAAGCTTTCCGGCTGGATTACTAATACTGACCCGGCCTATGACCGGGAAGGCGTTTTCGGAGTGGCTAAGGAAAAATTTGAAAATATAGTTGCCGTTTCCAGCCCTATGCCCGGATATGAAAATTCTTTGGAAGCCCGGGAAGCGGCAAAATTACTTAATGAATTTACCGAAAAATCAACCAAAGTTTTAAACGAGGCAGCGATAAACAAAAAGCGGATAAGCGAAGGCAAAATGCCCGGGAACTTGATCCTCTCCCGGGATGCCGGGGACCATTTGCCGGAATTCCCGCCAATCTCAAGCGTATTCAATTTAAAATTCGGCTCATTTGTGCAGATGCCGGTGGAAAAGGGAATAGCCCTTTTGACCGGGATCGATATTATTGACGTGCCGCAGTCCAGCGGCCACCTGGACGTGGATTATCCGGTCTGGGCCAAGATCGCCCTGGATTCCATCCAGAAATATGACGGTATCTACGTGCACATTAAAGGTCCGGATGAACCCGCGCATGACGGAGATTTCCAGAAGAAAAAAGAGAGTATTGAGGCGATCGATAAATATTTCTTTGCCAGCCTCTTAAGTAAATTGGATATCGCTAATACGATCATTGCCGTAACCGCAGACCACTCTACCGTATGTGCTGTCAAGGCACACACCGCTGATCCTGTCCCGCTGCTTGTTTGCGGAGGCAATATCAAACCGGACGGCACGATGAGCTTTTCTGAGCGCGCCGCGAAACTCGGCTCGATCGGAGAGATGCTCGGCCGCGAAATAATGCCCTTCCTGGTAAAGCTCGCCCAAGAGTAAGGATGCTCCTCAATTTTTTTCTGTGCGCATTGTTGTTTTTTATGCTGCCAGCCGATAGCCTGGCCGGGCCGCAGCCTTGTTTTTTAGTGGCGCAGCTGCAGCAGCCCGGCGTATTATCAAACCGCAACGAAATCTCCAAGCTGATAAATTACGCTGAAAAAAAGAAGGTAAGCGTAATTTTTGTTCAGGTTTATCGCGCTAATCAAGCGTGGTTTCCTTCGCGCCTCGCTGATCCGGGGCCATACAGGAACTGTTCTAAGAACTTTTCCGAAGATCCCTTTAGCCTGCTTATTAGAAAAGCCCACGCTCAAGGTATTAAGATCTATGCCTGGGTTAATTTGTTGAGTCTGAGTAATAATCAAGACGCTTTTATCCTGAAGAAGTACGGAGTTGATATCTTAACCCGGAACCTTAAAGAAAAGAAGAAGCTGGATGACTATAAAATTGACCATCAGTATTTCCTTGAGCCGGGGGACCAGCGGGCGCAAGGAGAACTTTCCGCTATACTTGAGGAAATTATCCGGGCTTATCCGGATTTAGACGGCATATTATTGGATTACCTGCGTTATCCGGACGAAAAACCCGATTACGGGTATACGGAAATTAATATCAGGCGTTTTAAAGAAACAACCGGCGCAAAGCAGGTTGAGGGATCCAGTTTAGCTTGGAAGGACTGGAAAAGAGCGCAGGTAAATGAGCTGCTTTCTTTGCTCGTCAAGAGAGTGCGCAGCCTTAGGCCCGGCCTGCGGGTAGGCGCAACCGGATGCGCTCCCTACATCCGGGCTTATTATGAGGCGTATCAGGATTGGCCGGCCTGGGTTAACAGCGGCCTGGTCGATTTTGTTTTACTTATGAGTTATCCGGATAACCTGCCGGAGTTTAACGCGGATATCCAGGAAGCAAAAGGAAAAGTAAAAGATTTTAAAAAAGTATATATCGGGTTACCTGCTTATAAATTGCGGCATTCTCCCGGTATATTCGCAAAGCAGCTGCAAGCTGCCCGGATTTCGGGAGCAGGGGGTTGGGTTGTTTTTCATTACAACAGTCTGCTGGAGAGCCCCGAGCTTATGGATAGATTATGAATACTTACGATGTTATAGTTATCGGCGCCGGCCACGCCGGCATTGAAGCGGCTTTGGCTGCGGCCCGCCTGGGCGCTAAAACACTTATGCTGACGATGGCTATTGACTCCGTCGGCAGGATGAGCTGTAATCCGGCTATCGGCGGAGTGGGTAAGGGCCAATTGGTTAAAGAGATCGATGCCTTAGGCGGCCAGATGGCTAAGGCAGCAGATGCCTGCGGAATACAATTCCGGATCCTCAATGCCTCCAAAGGCGCTGCTGTGCAGTCATCCCGCGCTCAAATCGATATGGATAAATACAGCCGGCATATGCAGGAGTTGGTCAGGCGTACACCCGGCCTTGCCGTTCAGGAAGCAGAAGCCAAAAAATTAATTATTGAGGATAACCGCGTAAGGGGAGTGATTACCGGCCAGGGCGAAGAAATCGCAGCCGAGGCGGTAGTGGTCTGCCCCGGGACTTTTCTAGACGGCTTGATCCATGTCGGCCTAAAGCATTTCAGCGGAGGCAGGATCAATGAAGCTGCTTCCGAAGGCCTGGCGGATAATTTAAGATCTTTAGGGTTTAATCTTTTGAGGTTTAAGACCGGGACCTGTGCCCGTCTGGATAAAAAGACTATCGACTATACCAGGTTGATCGTCCAGAATGGAGATGCGCTGCCCAGGCCTTTTTCTTTTTCCACGTCCAAGCTTACGCAGAAACAGATCCCCTGTCATATAACCTATACCAATAAAAATACGCATAAGATAATCCTGGATAACTTAGGCCAATCCCCGCTTTATGCGGGAGTAATCCAGGCTACGGGAGTGCGTTACTGTCCCTCAATAGAAGACAAGATCGTTAAATTCAAGGATAAAGCGCGGCACCAGATATTTCTGGAGCCGCAAGGCCTGGATTCAGATGAGGTATATCCTAACGGCATCTCTACGAGTTTACCCGAAGATGTTCAGCTTAAGATCATTCATTCCATTGAAGGCCTGGAAAACGCAAAAGTGATCCGTTTCGGTTACGGGATAGAGCATATAGTGGTTGAGCCTACGCAGTTGTACCCTACTCTGGAAACCAAACTGATAAGAAACCTGTATTTAGCCGGCCAGATCAACGGCACTACCGGCTATGAAGAGGCTGCAGCGCAGGGACTGATCGCTGGAATTAACGCGGCTTTAAGGATTAAGGATAAAGAACTGCTGGTTTTAGACCGCGCCTCAAGCTATATCGGAGTTTTGATCGATGATCTAACGACCAAAGGCACGAATGAACCTTATCGTATGTTTACCTCGCGGGTAGAATACCGCCTGATTTTACGCGAGGATAACGCGGATATGCGTTTAAGCAAGATCGGGCATGATTTAGGGTTATTGAATAAAGAGAGATATAAAATAACGCAGCAGAAGTTCAAAGATATCGCGGCAGGAATAAAGTTTCTCAGGAACACCCGGATTAAGCCGATAGCGGAGGTTAACTCAATATTGGAGCGCCGGAACACCGCTCTGCTTAAAAAAGATATAAGCCTGGAGGGATTATTGAAAAGGCCGCAGGTCAGCCTGAAGGATATTGACGGGATAGCCGGCCTGCAGGCAGTTCTTCCCGAAAGCGCTAGGCAGGGGATAGAAATTGAGGTAAAATATAGCGGGTTTATCCAGCGCCAGCTTAAAGACGTGGAAAAATTCAAGAACCTGGAGAAGATCAGGATCTCCGGAGCAGTAGATTATACCAAGGTTCCCGGGCTTTCGCGCGAAATTAAAGAGAAGCTGGATAAATTCAAGCCGCTTAATTTAGGCCAGGCCTCGCGCATATCCGGAGTGACTCCCGCGGCAATATCAATATTAATGGTCTATTTGAGGAGATATAGTGAAGGAAGGTAGGGGTACAGGCAGAGAGAATACGGGTAAGAATCATTATCTGGTCCTGAAAAAATTCTGCCTGGAGCAGGGGATTGATTTGTTTGGGGTTGCCGATATCCGGGACGTGAAAAAAGATTTTCAATTATCCGAAAAGGTCCTGGCTAAGCTGGATAAGGCAGTTTGTTTGGGCTTGAGGCTTTCGGCAAGCGTCCTGG
This sequence comes from Candidatus Omnitrophota bacterium, assembly GCA_041651675.1. GTDB lineage: Bacteria > Omnitrophota > Gorgyraeia > Gygaellales > Profunditerraquicolaceae > UBA6233. The sequence goes on from JBAZIT010000054.1 coordinate 7,629, forward strand.
ATGAAATCACTGTTTGCCCTACGCGGCTTTATTTTCATCATTACCGCACAGTGAATGCGTCGCTGGACCAGCTAACGCTGAAAATAGCTAATTTTATCCAAAAAAAAGGTTTTCAGGCCCTGCCTATACCCGCTTCCATAATTTTAGATTGGGAAAACCAGCGGGCGCATCTCTCGCATAAGAAGCTGGGGGTCTTGGCCGGACTGGGTTGGATCGGCAGGAATAACCTGCTGGTCAATAAAATGCTGGGCAGCCAGTTCAGATTGAGCACGATACTCACGGATATGCCTCTTAAACCGGATCAGCCGTTAAAAGATGATTGCGGGGCCTGCAGTCTTTGTGTTAAAATGTGCCCGGCGCAGGCGATCAAGGATAACCCGCAGGATTTTGAGCATATCCGTTGTTTTGAAAAATTAAAAGAGTTCCAGAAACAGAAATTAGTTGATCAGTATATTTGCGGCGTATGCGTCAATGTATGTAAGGGGAAATAACCTATGGCGGACATATATTTAACCCGGGCAGGCCACCGGAAGCTGCTGGAAGAGCTGGAGAATTTAAAGACAGTTAAACGCCGGCAGCTTTCTAAGGCTGTCGGTGAGGCTAGGGCGCACGGCGACATATCCGAAAACGCTGAATATGACGCGGCTAAGGACGC
>JBAZIT010000055.1:0-8057 GCA_041651675.1 Candidatus Omnitrophota bacterium
AGAATACTTCCGGGTTAGGCCAGGGGATATGCCAAAAAAGCGCTATTCTTGTATCCGGCCGCTTCATCTTGATCATCCTGGCCAGTAATGTAAAATGATAATCCTGGATGAAAACAAACGGGTTCCTAGCTGGTAACTCCGCTAAAACACTCTCGGCAAATTTCTGATTTACCTTTTCATAGATCCGCCAATCAAGTTCCCTGAATACCGGCCGGGTATGGGTCATATGACACAGAGGCCATAACCCCTCATTTGCAAATCCGTAGTAGTATCCTTCTTCCTCTTCTTTGGTTAACCATACCCTTTTAAGGATATAACGGTTATCCCCGGGAGGCACGCCCAGTTTATCTTTAGAATTTACAAATTTTCTGTCGGCATTGCCGCTTCCATGGCCGACCCATGTCCCTCCGCAAGCGCGCAGTATCGGATCTACCGCAGTAACAACACCGCTTGCCGGCCGGATGCACTTAGGCTCACCCGTAATATCATCCATCACGTGCATATAAGGCTCTCTGTTGGATACGACGATAAGCGCGCTTTCCCCTAACCGCGCATGAATAAGATCGCGCAACTTGCTTTCAGTCCAAAGCTCGTCTTGCTGCATACGCTCAGTTGCTTTTTCGCTTACGACTTTACGCGCTACCCTTAAGCTTAGAGCCACCTGCTCAACTTCACTGGCGAGCTTGTCCAGCTCATCCTTGCCTTTGATCGAGTATGCCTGTTCGGTTTCACCTCTCTGAAAATGCTGAAACCATTCCGTAAGCCTGAGAATAGGCAAAGCAAATATCTGCCTCTGTATCAACAGCATAGTTACAAGTATAAGCACCAATAAAATGATCAAGGATACGCTTAATTTTTTCCAGAGCGCAGCCAGCGTTGTAAAGACATAAGAAGTATCGTAGATGACCTCAACCATCCCCAAAACGTTATCTTCATCATCCGTAACAGGGATGATATAACTATATACGGAATATTCTTTAAAATTCTCTAAGCTGCCGCGGGGAATTTTTTTAGCCAGTATATCCTTAAGATAAGGCTTATCTTTATCCTTCCAGTCGACAAACTTTTGCGTGATCGCCAGGATATTGCCCTCTTTATCATAAACAGCGCAGCCCTGCAGCCTCTCCCTTCTTTGGAAGCTTTCCACCAGACGGTTGGCTGATTTTAAGTCATTATTGACAAGAATATACCTGGCCGAAACTTCCAGGCTCTCGTCGACAGTCTTAGCTTTCCTCTGCAGATCCTCCATTAACCTGTCTTCGGTAAAGCGGGCCTGCATTATTCCCGATATCGTAAACACTATGGCGACGATAATAAGGATAGGCAAAATAAATAAAAGTAATCTTTTCATCGCTGATCTCCTTCAATGCGCACCCTGGGCAGGCAGGCAGGGAAACGGGTTTGTAAAAATTCCAGGAGCTTCTCTCTCACTGCGCAGCGCAGGTCCCATAAGTCCGAAGAGTCCGCCGCACTCATTAGCGCCCGCAATTCCACCGTCTTTTCAGTCATATTAGTAACCTGCAAACCGTAAGCCTTCTTATCCCATAAAGAGCTCTCTTTAAGAATGCGTGACAATTCATCGCGGATTTCCTTAACCGGGATATTATAATCGGCGTAGATTAAAACCGTCCCTAAAAGGTTCGCTTTTATCCGGGTCCAGTTTTGAAACGGTCTTTCCAGGAAATAGGATATCGGGACTACCAAACGCCTTAAGTCCCAGATACGCACCACGGCAAAAGTAAGGTTAATCTCCTCGACCCTGCCCCATTCATTCTCAATGATAACTACATCATCCAGCCTCACTGGCTGGGCAATAGCTATCTGGATCCCGGCAATAAGGTTCCCCAGCGCCTTCTGGGCAGCAAAACCTATGACTATACCGGCAATCCCTGCCGAAGCCAGGATGCTTACTCCTATATGCCCGGCTCCCGGGATGCTGATCATGATGAAAGAAATAGTCAATATAACTATAACGGCGTTGACAATATTAGCGATCATGCGCATCTGAGTGTGCACTCCGCGGGCACGCGCATTATCCCGGGCCTGTATATCATAACGGCCTAAAATCGTATCCCTGAGGATATGGATGACTTGTATGGCCAGCCAACCGGCTAAAGCAATAAAAATGGCATTAGTAAGATAACTAATTAATAAACGCTCTTTTTCCGCCAGCCGCAAATAGGGGATAACCGTTAAAATACACAAAACAGGGAGCAAGAAACGTAAAGGGCGCCTAAGCGGCTCTAAATTAATCTCAAAGTTCTTTAAAGATACCGCGTGCCCCCAGCGCTTAATTAAGGCTAGAACAACTAAATAAAGAATCCAGCCAGCGCTATAAGCGCAAATTAATAAAATTACTGAAAATAAATAATCATCCATGAGCATCTCCTTTATCCCCAAGTTAAAAAGCCATCCTGCTTTAAAACAGGATGGCGGCCCGACCATCGCAAGAATCACCTCTGGAAAAAATTGTTCCCATCCAGACCACTTAAAATATTATTCCCCTGCTTATTATACATCTTTAAGCAATTATTACAACCGCTGCGTTGCCCGCAACCGCGGCTTTAGACAGAAGATGACCTGAGCAGCTCTTTATCGATTTTCCCCGTGCGGTTTTTAGGCAGCGCGCTGACAAATTCAAAATAATGCGGGATCTTAAAATGCGCCAGGTGTCCGCGCAGAAAATAACGCAGCTCTTCTTCTTTTAAGGCCTTGCCCTCTTTCAAGACTACCCAGGCCTTGGGGACTTCCCCCCTCATTTTATCCGCGACCCCGATTACCGCAGCCTCGGCAACATCCGGATGCTTATGAATGACTGCTTCTACCTCCGGCTCAAAGACAATTTCTCCCGCTACCTTGATCATCTCCTTTTTCCTGCCCACTATGTAGAGGTCGCCCTCGCTGTCAAATTTCCCCAGGTCTCCCGTATGGAACCAGCCGTCTTTAAAGGTTTGCCGGGTTAATTCCGCGTCTTTATAATATCCGTCGGTAACTACCCAGCTTTTTACGCAGATCTCCCCGATCTCCCCGGGCTTGGCGGTATTAGCCTGGTCATTAAATATCCTTACCTCTATCCAGGGCGCAGGCCGGCCTACACTTTCCAGCTTCTTTGAGCCCATCGGTAGAACCACGCTCGGCGCGTTGGTTTCGGTCAGGCCCCAGCCGTTCAACAGTTGCGCCTTGGGGCAATACTGGTGGAACCTGCGCAAAGCATCCGGAGAACTGGAGGCGCCAAAAGTAACGACCCAGCGCAAGCTGGACAGATCAAAAGTTTCGAATTCTTTTAACTGCAGCAGCGCATAGTACATGGAAGGAACGATCCAAAAAAAGTTTACTTTATGATTTTGGATGTTTTTTAAAAATTCCGACGGTATGAAACGTTCCATTAACACCAGCTTTAAGCCAAAGACAATAGTATTCTGGATATAGATCAACCCGCCCAGGTGCGAAAACGGCAAGGCGCACAAAGTCGTATCTTTTTCGCCCAGGTCGGCATTAACAAAAAACTCCATGGATTTGGGCGGCGCAGAAAGCTGCAGGTAATTTATTAATACGCCCTTAGGCCTGCCGGTGGTTCCCGAGGTATAAAAAATAATCGCGTAATCTTGATCCTGTATTTGCGTTTTTACAGCGCCAGCCTGGCTTTGCCCCATACATTCATCAAAAGATAAACACCCCTCGATTTTATCCTGGCAGGTGATTATCTCTTTCAAAGCCGGGCATCTTTTTCTAAGCGCGGCCAAAGAAAGACTGGCCTTGGGCTTGGCAATCAGAATTTTAGCCTCGGCATGTTCCAGGCAGGATGCCAATTCATCCTCGGTAAGCATGAAATCCAAAGGCACGGCAGTTGCACCGATGCGCCAGATCGCCAGATAACTAAAGATATACTCCGGCCAACTGGGTAAATATATTGCTACCTTATCCCCTTTATTTACGCCTAAACCTTTAAGGCCGGCGGCAAACCGGGATGAACTGTCGCTGAGCCTAAGAAAGGAAATGGCCTGTTCCCTGAAGATAACCGCGGGTTTATCCGGGGTATCATTTGCCCTCTTATCCAATATTTCAATGATATTCATCTTAGTTAATCTGTTCTTCTATTTTTTTGATCAATTCCTGCGCCTCCTTGATCAGCGGGGCAGGGAGCAGTTTGGATATTTCCGCCTCCTGTTTTAACGCCTTAAGGCTGCCGATAAATCTCCTTAATGTGGCTACCCGTTTTTTCCTGTATGCCTCTTCGGGCTCAAGCTCTTCTCTTTGCCTGATCAGAGAAGTCAGGTCGCGCTTTATTTGCTGGGCATCCTTACCACCCTCAAAAATATCTTTTTTCAGTTTGGAATAATCTTCGGAATCCAGCGTCTTTTTGTCTTTGGCCTTACGCAGCAGGTCCACTGCTTCATAGCTGGGGACTTTGGCGGTATCGGCTGACTCAACATAATCGTCTTTTAAATATACCGGTTCCTCTTTCTCCAGAAAATAATAAGAACGCAGGAGCTTCATCGCGGTGGGTTTTTTAATCCCGATCTCTTTAGCGGTATAAGCGTCAAATGTGCTAAAGCCCCAATCCTTGTATAATTTATCCTTCCATACCGAATACAGCGAGCGGCCTAATTCAATCCAAGAGGTCTTAAAATTTTTAGCGCTCTCCAGCACATGGTAACGCAAAGACCCGGCGTCCAGGCCGGACATTTTTTCTTCAATATTCTGGAGGCTCTTAGGCTTAGGCACCTGGATCATTCTCCTTTAAATATATTTTTGAGGTTTTTACCGATAGCCTTAAACTGTTCAATATTATCGCTGACTTTCTGAATCAAGGTCACCGGCGACTGCCGGGAGAGGTTTTGAGCCGCGGCTCTCAAGATTATTTTCTGGAGTTCGTCTATGGAAATATTGGGGTTATCCAGTTGCGTGTTGATCTTAAAATCCAGCGTTAAGTTGCCCTGCTCATCAGTAAATAAGTCCAGGGCGTTCTGCGTTAAATCCAGGCTGGCCAGCTCGCCTTCCAGCTGTTCTTCCTGCGGGGCGTAAGTTAAATTTGAGAGCTTAAAGTTCGTCGCGATCTCTAAAGCATTATTTTTGGATTTGAGGATAGTATTGATATTCAGCCTGGCCGATAGAAGTTTCTTGCTGGAGATAAAATCTCCGTAATAGGGCGCAAAATAAGTCAGGTCCAAATCCTTGATGCCCAAAAGGCCGTCCATATCTTTAGGCCCGAGATCAATCCAGCCGGAAAAATGCAAACTGCCCAGCTTTTGGCTGTCAGGTTTAAGAAAATCCAACACGACTTTAAAATCAGTTTTGAGTGAAGTTGGCGGAAGCATAACCTTGGAAATATGCGCATTTATCCTGCCCAGGATGATCTTATAACCGGTAGGGTCTATCTTTCTGTCGATAAAGATAAACTGGCCATTTTTGATGACCAGGCTGGTTAAATAGATCGGCCCGGATTTTTTCTTCGGTTTTTGATCGTGCTTTTGATTTTGGCCCTGCCCAGCTTGCGGCTCGGCCCTAGGCAGGATCAGGTTACCATCGCTGGCCTTTTCCAGTTTGATCACCGGATTAACCAGGGTCATATTGCTGATGACGACCTTTCCGGCAAAAAACCCCAATACATTCGGCGTAACCGATACCTGATCGGCCTTGAACAGGTCCCCGACCTCCAGATGGTTTAAGTTTATCGTCAGGGGCAGGCCCAGGCTTATACTTCCCAACCGGGCAGGCAGTTTTAAATTCTTCTCTATTTGTTTTACTACCATCGGCTTGGCGAACAGGGCAACAGCGATATTCGCCAAAATGAAAATGCTGAAAAATATGACCAGGAACCACAATAGGAACTTATTGACCTTCTTCACTTCTCCTCCTGTCAGAAAACTATAGTCTTATTATCATGTTTGATGACGCGGTAATCCGCATACGCGGCCAAAGCATCCACCAATGCCCTCTTCTCTAAATTCCTACCCTTACGCACCAGCTCATCCAGGGTATCCTTATGCGAGACATATTCTACTGCCTGCGCAATGATCGGCCCTTCATCCAGCCTGGCGGTCACAAAATGGCTGGTTGCCCCGATCACTTTCACTCCGCTGGAGAGCGCCTGCCGGTAGGGGTTTTTCCCTTTAAACGAAGGTAAAAATCCATGATGGATATTGATAATGTCTTTCCCGTAGGCCTGGAGGAATTTTTCAGAGAGCACCAGCATATAACGGCTGAGCACCAGAAAATCAGTAGAGCCCAAAACAACCTTTAGCAGCGCACGCTCCCGGCGGTTGTTTTTTGTCGCCGGAATAAAATAAAAAGGGATTTTATACTGCCTGACGAATTCCCGGTGGCCCTCAAAATTACTGACCACCAAAGGTATATCCACATTTAAATCCCGCTCTTTCCACAGGTATAATATCTCCGCCAGGCAATGCCCGGGCTTAGAAACGCATATACCCATGCGCAGCGGCCTATGTTTATCATAGAGCGAAAATCGGGCGCCGAATTTAACGGCGATAATATCCAGCCCCTTGGCTAAGGCGGCTTTACCCGGGCTGGCAGCGCTGGCCACGAATTCCAACCGGATAAAGAAATATCCGCCTTCGGCGCCGGTAGAATGCTGATCGGCGGTAATAATGTTCGCGCCGGATTTAAAAATAAAATCCGCTAATTTTGCCACGATGCCCTTGCGGTCGCGGCATTGAAACAAAAGCACGTAAGTAGGCATAGTTTATTATACTACTAATAGCTCGTATTCCAAGCTGCCTAAGCCCAGGCTTTCGGCATGCCTAAGCTGCTTTGTTCCGTCACGCTTAGGGTGAAGTTCCCTGAAGATATCTTTTCCGGCTGTCTTATTCACCATATCCAGGCAGGCCTTATCAATACTTACCGGGTCAAGCGAGGCGAATATACCGATATCCGGAACAATGCGCGGGTCATCCTTAGCCAGGCAATCGCACTCCTGGGTGATCTTGACGCAAAAATTCAGGAAAGCGCATTTTTCTTTTTTACTGTCCAGGATTGCCTTGGCATACTCGATCATCTTCTCCTGGATCACTTCACCTCCCGAGTCCCAGGAAACATCGATCGCCCGGAAATTACAGGCAGCTATACAGGTAGCGCAGCCAATGCACTTAGCGTTATCTATGCGGGATTTTTTATTCTGCATACTGATAGCCTGGACCGGACAAACTTTCACACACGCCCCGCACCCCGTGCAATTTTCCTGATAAATAACCGGCGCGACATTGGAGTGCTGTTCAAGCTTACCTTTGCGCGTAGCGCTACCCATGCCGATATTTTTCAACGCCCCGCCAAAACCGGTCATGATATGCCCCTTGAAATGCGCCACACCCACCAAGGCCTGGGCATCCAGATAAAGGGACAGGACTTGCGCATTCTGGATGAACTTCTGGTTCAGGCTGACCTCCCGTACCTGCGCATCTTCCCGCTCGTCGGGAATAATAACCTGAGCGCCCACCTTGGCGGGAGTAAAACCATGCTTATAAGCAAGCTTAAGATGATCTTGGGAATTAGTGCGTGAACCTTTGTAGAGCGTATTGGTGTCGGATAAAAAAGGCAGGGCTGCTTTTTCTTTAATCTTAGCGCAGATAACTTTGAGGTATTCCGGCCGGACAAACCCGGTATTTCCCTCCTCGCCAAAATGCATTTTTACGGCAACCGAATCCGAAGGCTGGATAGAAGCAAAGAGATTGCTTCCATCTAAAAGGCGCAAAAGCTTATCCTGCACAACCGCTATAGAGTCTGCTTCGCTTACCCTGGTAAAATAAACCCTGCTCTTCATGGTTAAGTATTAGTGATCCTGGTAAAGACCGTATCCCTTAAGGCTGCAAAATCTCCCGGGTTTAATGAATTGGTTTCAATAGCCGGCAGCACGGTCAGGATCGCGCAAACTCTGGAATTGAATATCCAGCTGCCTTTGGGGATTGCCTCCCGCGTGCCCCGGATGCAAATGGGAAGTATGGGTTTCTTTTCTTTTATGGCTAACTTAAAGGCGCCGTTCTGAAAGACATTCATTGTGTCGCTGTCGCTGCGTGTGCCTTCGGGAAAGAACAATACCG
>JBAZIT010000056.1:0-7722 GCA_041651675.1 Candidatus Omnitrophota bacterium
CCGGCTTATATTGTCAGCGTAGATACGGAAGGCATGTCGGTATTGACTGCCTGGGCAGCCGAAAAATTCACTCCCAATAAAATAACCGAATCCATAAATAAATTCGGGATCAAGGATGCGGTCTCGCATAAGCAGCTGGTCATCCCGGGGTATGTGGCGGTAATGAGCGGAGAGCTGCAGGATGAATCGGGCTTTGAGATAATCGTCGGGCCGAAAGAAGCAGCCGGCATTCCAGCGTTCTTAAAAAATTTATAATACCTTATGCGTCTGCCTTGTCTTGCTTCTCGCCGGGACACGCGCTTACTGGAGTTCATATGCCCTGCTCGAAGCCAAGCCAAGTCATCCGCTGTAATATATTAGCTATTTTTTAAAAGAGTTGTGGCGCAGGCGTTAGAAATCTTTCGGCCGCGCCTATTAAAGAAGTGTATTAAAAGAGATGGATAAATTCAAAGTTACGTTTCAACCGGACAATAAATCAGTAGAAGTAGCCAGGGATACGACTATTCTTTCGGCGGCGGTTTCCTGCGGGGTATATATAAAATCCGACTGCGGCGGAGATGGGGTATGCGGCAGGTGTAAAGTCATCCTGAAAAGAGGCAAAGTCCTGACCCAGCCTACCGGGATAATCAATGCCCAGGAAAGGAAACGCAATATATACCTTGCCTGTCTTACCACGGTGCACAGCGATTTGGAGATAGAGGTTCCCTCCGGATCCCGGATGGAGCTGCATTCAGGTTTCAAGGGGATTTATTCAGCATCGGAGGAAGTAGAAGCGCGGGAAGCTTTTTTAAGCGATAAGATATTTAAGCATTCTCCGCTAGCTACAAAATTATATTTGGAATTACCCCGGCCGGATTTAAATGATTCCTTAAGCGACCTGGACCGGCTTTTCCGCGGTATTCGCAAAGCGCAAAGCCTGCCGGTTATGCAGACAGGGCTGAGTAATATCCGGCAGCTGGGAGAATTGCTGCGGGATTCCGAGTGGAAGGTTACGGTTACCCTCGGCAAGAGGAATGACACGGTAGAAGTTGTCCTGGTTGAACCGGGAGACACCTCAAATAACAATTTCGGTTTTTGTTTTGATATAGGGACAACGACTATTTCCGGGCAATTAGTGGATTTGAATACTAAAAAAATATTAGGCACCCGGGTAACCTATAATAAACAGGCCAGCTTTGGTTCGGATGTGATCACGCGGATTATCTACGCCCGCCAGGAAGAAGGCCTGGAAAAATTACACGCAGCGGTGACCCAGACCATGAGCCAGATCATTAAGGAGCTGACGCTTGAACACAGCGTGGATTTGAATGATGTTACCTGCATCGTTTGCACGGGAAATACGACAATGATCCATTTACTGCTGCGGGTTGACCCGACTTATATCCGGCGCGAGCCTTATGTGCCGACAGCGAATTTCCTGCCGGTCTTAAGGGCTTCGGAAGCCGGGATAATTATTAACCCGCGCGGACTTTTGTCCTGCGTGCCCGGGGTATCGAGCTATGTCGGCGGGGATACAACCAGCGGAGTGCTTTCCAGCGGTTTGTATAAAGAGAGGGATTTAAGCATCCTGATCGATATCGGGACTAACGGCGAGATCTGCCTGGGCAATAAAGATTTTCTGGTTGCTTGCGCTGCCAGCGCCGGCCCGGCGTTTGAGGGGAGCGGAGTGAAATGCGGCATGCGCGCCTCCAGCGGCGCTATCCAGAAAGTGAAAATTAGTCCCGGGGATCTTTCACTGGAGCTGGCTACTATTGCCGATGCCCGGCCTTGCGGCATCTGCGGTTCAGGCTACATTGATCTGATCGCTGCAATGCTTGAGGCAGGGGTTATGGACAGAAGCGGCAAGATCAGGAGTACGTCCCATAAGCGGATCAGAGAAGGCGAGAGTGGAAAAGAATTTGTGGTGGTTTTTAAGGAAGATTCCGCCTCCGGTAATGACATAGTCATCAACGAAGCTGATATTGAAAACTTAAAACGCGCCAAAGCCGCGATCTATTCGGCGAGCGCCGTTTTAGTCAAGCATATGGATTTTAAAATGAGCGATGTAAAGAAGATTTTTATTGCCGGCGGCTTCGGTACATCTCTGGATATAGATAGCGCGATAAAGATCGGCCTGCTCCCTGACCTGGAAAGAAAAAGATTTTTCTTTATCGGAAACAGCGCCCTGGCCGGAGCCCGGCAGATGCTTTTATCCGCAGAGGCAGCTAAGTTATCCGAGGAGCTGGCGCGTAAAATTACCTATTTTGAATTATCAGTCGATGCCGGCTATATGGACGAGTATATGGCGGCTTTATTTTTTCCGCATACCGACCTGGAGAAGTTCCCTTCTGCATCCGGCAGGAGAAGCTAGATGGGCCGGGTTATTGCTCTGGCGGGTAAAGGCGGTACCGGTAAGAGTACGCTCGCTGCTTTGTTTGTACGGATCATCAGAGAAAAAAAAATGGGATCGGTTTTAGCGGTTGATGCCGACCCCAATAGTAACCTGGCCGAACTCTTAGGGTTGGAAGTTAAGGAGAGTATCGGTTCGATATTGAACGATTTGGCCAACCACCCGGAAAGCGTTCCGGTGAATATGGGTAAAGACGCTTTTATTGAATACCGGGTGCAGACGGCCATAGCTGAAGGCGACCGCTTTGATGTTTTAACGATGGGCAGGCCTGAAGGCCCGGGTTGTTATTGCTACGTGAACAATGCCCTGCGTAATGTGATGGGAAAATTGGTTAAAGATTATGATTTTGTGGTCATGGATAACGAAGCCGGCTTGGAGCATTTATCCCGGCGCACTACCGGCCAGGCCGACAGCCTGGTAGTGGTTTCCGATGCTACTGTTGTCGGGCTAAAGGCCGCCCAAAGGATAGCCGCGTTAGTCCGGGAGCTGGGCTTAAAGACCAGGCAGGAATTCCTGATTGTTAACCGCTGTCCTGCGGAGGTGGATAAAGCTAAGCTCAAAGATTTAAAATTGGATTTTCTCGGGGCTTTAGCAAATGACCCGGAGATCGAGGACTTAAGCCTGAAGGGTGATTCTTTATTGGGACTGAATAATAATAATGTCACGCTAACAGTTTTAGGAAAATTAGGAGACAGAATATGGCACTGCAGCTGATGACGGAAAAATGGTCCGGAGAAGTTTCGGCAGTAAGTATTGGAGCAACCAAGGAAGAGCAGGGCACGCGCTCGCATAGTTTAAAAATAGGCGGAGAAGGATCTTTGCCTTGCCTGTTCCGCGAAGGCCCGCTTCCCAATAAGCCCCAGATCGCTTTTGAGATCTGGGATGTCGCTCCTCTGGATTGGCCGGAGGAGTTGGTTCAGGGCTATAAAGATGTTCTCGGCGATCCGGTGAAATGGGCGCAGATGTGCGTGCATGAGTATAAGGCTCAAGGGCTATGCCTGCGGCTGCAGGGAGCGCATCCGGATTTCGGCAATAAATCCCCGGAAGAAGAAGCACAGCTGGTCAAAAAAATATTAAAAAGCGTGAGTGTGCCGTTGATCATCCTGGGCTGCGGAGATGATGCCAAGGATAACCTGCTTTTACCCGCTTGTTCGGAAGCAGCCAGGCATGAACGTTGCTTGATCGGGCCGGCTTCGCAGGATAATTATAAGACGATTGTTGCCAGCGTACTGGCTGACGGGCATAATATTATCGCCGAAAGCCCCATTGATATCAATATCGCCAAGCAGCTGAATGTTTTGATCTCGGATATGGGTCTGCCCTTAGAGCGTATTGTTATGGACCCGACTATCGGCGCTCTGGGCTATGGCCTGGAGTATGCTTATTCTATTATGGAACGCTCGCGATTGGCCGGGCTTTCCGGGGATAAAACATTAGCTTGTCCGTTCATCTGTTTTGTGGGCCAGGAAGCCTGGAGAGCAAAAGAGGCCAAGGTAGGCCTGACTGAGCAGGGAGTTATTTGGGAAGCGCTGACTGCGGCGGCTTTGGTCCAGGCCGGAGCTGATCTTTTGGTTATGCGCCACCCTAAGGCGATAGAGAAGACGGTTAAGTACATAGATAATTTATTCGGAAGGTAAGTATGTTTATTATCGGCGAACTGATTAACGGGATGTACCTCAATATCGGCAAGGCGATCAAGGAACGGGATAAGTCCGAAATCCAGAAATGCGCCCTGCGGCAGGTAGAAAGCGGAGCAGATGCCCTGGATATCAATTGCGGCCCGGCCTCCAAACAACCCTTAATTGATATGCCCTGGCTGGTTGAGGTTGTTCAGGAGGTTACGGATAAGCCGCTATGTTTAGATTCAAGCAAAGCCCAGGTCATCGAGGCGGGGCTCAAGGCTGCCAGGAACAAAACGATCATTAATTCGGTCAGCGCAGACAGCGAAAAATTAGATACCATCGTTCCCCTGGCCAAACAATACGGGTCGCAGCTTATCGGTATTACTATCAGTAAGAAAGGCATACCGCAGAATAAAGACCAGCGTCTGGAGCTGGCGGCAATGATCGTCTCTGCCTGTATGGATAAGGAATTTCCCATAGACAATCTGTACCTGGATCCGATAGTGCTTCCGGTTAATGTTGCCCAAGCCCAGTTAAAAGATATCCTGGAATCAATCCGCGAATTTAAGATTATCTCTGAGCCCAGCCCTAAAACTACTTTAGGGTTAAGCAATGTCTCGCAGGGCACCAATGTCAGGGGCCTGGTTAACCGCACTTTCCTGACTATGGCTATTGCTTATGGCCTGGATTCGGCTATCCTGGATCCCACTGATAAGGAACTTGTGGAGGCGTTGATCACTGCCGAACTTATCTTGAATAAAAATATATATTGCGGTTCGTATTTAGAGGCCTACAGAAAAAAGTAAAAGTTGAGTTAACTGCGGTTTATTGATAATATATTGCTTATGGCGGAGTAGCTCAGCCTGATAGAGCACGCGGCTCATACCCGCTTGGTCGGTGGTTTAAATCCACTCTCCGCCACCATCTATTTACGAAGCAGTGGCGTAGTAGCTATTTAGGCAGTCCTGCGAAGCAGGACCACTCTCCGCCGCCATAACTTATTCAACTTTTAATCTAACGGTTGTTACAAAAAAGGAGGATGTATGGCCAAGAAAGAGAACATTGTTATTGAGATAACCGTATTGATCTTAGTTATCGCTGTCGGTATCGCCTATCAAAATTTCCAAAACGCAAAGGAATCCAGAAAACAGATTGATGCATTGAATAGCGCGATCCACGAGAAGAATACCCAGATAATCAAACTTATTAAAGATATAAAGAGGAGGTAGCTTTAATCAGGCAGTTTTGAGAGTAAGGAGAGATTTATGAAGAACCTGAAGTTGGCGGGAGTTTTTTCTTGTGTTTTTAGCTTATTGGCTTGCGGGGATCTTATTGCTGATCAGGCTGGCGCGCCGCTGGTTAAAGCCGAGTTCAAGGCGATAGACGCGAATAAAAATGGTTATATCACTGCGGAAGAAATACAAGCCCACCAGGATAAGAATTTCAATGCATTGGATAAGGATAAGGACGGAGCCGTGGATAGCCGGGAAATAAGCGCGGATAAAACGCGCATACTTGAAAAATCCGATAAGAATAAAGACGGAAAAGTTACCCGGCAGGAATCCAGTGCGCAATTCAGGGAATACTTCAGGGAAATGGACGCCGATAAAGATAACCGGGTATCGGAAGATGAATACACCGATTACTGGAAAATGCGCTTAAAATTTTAAAGGGGCCCGCAAAGTTCCGGGAACGCAGGAGAAGGCGGCATGGAAAACGGAGATGAAAACCTACAGGAGCTCTTGATCGAATTCGGCCTGGCGCGCAGGCGGGTTGAAGAATTGCAGTCGCGGGAAAAACAGCATTTGCAGGAGCTGGAGGCGTTAAGGGAAAGTGAAGCAAGATACCGGCAGATAGTCCAGAACGCTAACAGTATTATTATGGTTATGGATACCCGGGGGAACATCAGGTTCCTTAACCAGTTTGCGCAAAGATTTTTCGGTTTTTATGAGAAGGATGTCCTGGGTATGAATATTGTCGGAACGATCGTCGCTAAAACAGATGCATCCGGAAATGACCTGACCCAGATGATCCAAGACATTACTTCCAGCCCCGAACTGCATTCCGTAAATGAGAATGAGAATATCCGCAGTTCAGGCGAACGCGTGCGTATTTTATGGACGAATAAAGCTATTATGGACAGCTCCGGGGCGATCAAGGAGATCCTGTGCATTGGCAATGAGGTCGCCAAGCCTTCGCAGAAGAGGTGACGGAATGGATGTTCAACAGAAAAACAAATGGTATTTCAGCCCTGTTTCTTTAATCATTGGCTTTTTATGCGTTGGGCCGTTTGTTTTACCGTTAGTCTGGACTAATCCGCGTTACAGCCGAGGGGCTAAGACCGCGATCAGCGCTGTCATAATCATCCTGTCTGTTTTGTTATTAATCGCTTTCGGCGGTTCACTCAAGGTGCTCAACGATTACTACGGGCAGATCGATAAGCTGAATTTTTAAATCTAATTGATTTTTTTGTTTTTCCAGAGGAGAGAGGATCTCCTCTTTTTCTTTTTAGCCGGGTTTTCTATAATTATTGGTCAAAGTATAGAGTATCTGTGAAGTAGAAATAAAAATCACCGCTTCAATGGTGATGGTTGCGGCTGCAGCCCCCAGGTAAGAGAAATAGTAGGTAAAAATAAAGATTAAAGGCAATCCCAGGAGCGCTGCCAGGACATGTATCCGGGAGTAGATATCCGGCCTTCCGCAGACCAGTAAAAATTGGACTTTAAAGGCGTTAGCGCTGATAAAAAATATCGATATCAGCAGAAGCCTCAGGCTGAACACAGCTGCCGGATAATTTTTCCCGCAGGTTATTTTTATGATCCAGGGCGAAACCAGAAAAAGAACCGGTATAGCCAACAGGTAGGCCAGGGTGGTGGAACGCTGGACTCGATGCATCAGCCTTAAGGCCCGTTGCTTGCTTTTGGCGAAAATCCTGCTTATCCGCGGGTAGATCGCCTGCGAAAGCGAAGCCAGCGGAAATGACTGGATAACCCCGGTTATTTTCTCGGCAATGGAGTAGAAACCGGTTATCGTATTATTGGTGAGTATGCCGACGGCAAAAATACGCGTGGCGGTGTAGGTATTTATGGCGACAACCGAGATAAAAACCTCCCAGCCTGTTTTCAATTCTGCCCTTATCTCGCTGTAACTCTGAAACACAAATTCCAGGTCAAATTCTTTGAACGCTATGTACAGCCCCAAGAGCCCGGTTATTATAAAAAACAGGGAATTCAGCAGGGGCACGAGAAGATAGTCCTCCGGCCCTCTTATAAAGATAAAAAGAGAGGCTGTGTAAATTATGCCGCCGATAATATTAATTATGGTTATGAATTTCATTTTTTCGGTCCCCTGGAACAGCCAGACTGGGAAAAGAGTGTTTCCGATAACCGCTCCGAAGCTGAATACATAGAGCAGCCAATCGTGCCTAAATTTGGGGACAGCGTTGATCAGGAGCAGCAAGAGCAGGTAGCTTGAAAAAGCGAGGATGAATTTTACGGTCATCACCGTTGAGAATATTGTGGAGGCCTGGGCCTGGTCTTTGCATAAGGATATCTTTTTAGTCGCAGTCAGGCTGAATCCGTAGTCCGTAAAAATCATAAAATACTGGATCAGTGCCTGGGCAAAGGAGATCAAGCCGAATTTTTCCGGACCGATTGTTCTGATAAGATAGGGCAGGATAACCAGGGGCAGGAGATAGCTTAAGCCTTGCAG
>JBAZIT010000057.1:0-7573 GCA_041651675.1 Candidatus Omnitrophota bacterium
CCGTATTTAACGCACTGATCATGGATGGAAATCATAATATTATGCAGCCTCTGGTCCACTTCTTCGCGGGTCCAGGAAAGGCGCATGCTGTTTTGGGACATCTCCAGGCCTGAAGTAGCCACGCCTCCGGCGTTAGAAGCCTTGCCCGGGGCATAAAGTATCCTGGCTTTCTGGAAAACCTCAACTCCTTCGGGAGTAGTCGGCATATTTGCGCCTTCGCCCACGGCAATACAGCCGTTTTTAACCAATTCTTTGGCGTCACTTGCGCTGATCTCGTTCTGCGTGGCGCTGGGAAAGGCAACATCACACTTAATCTTCCAGGGCCTCTCTCCTTCAAAGTATTTGCAATTAAAATCTTTGGCGCATTCTTTGATCCGGCCGCGCTTGGCATTTTTAAGCTGCATAATGCAAGCTAGTTCTTTTTTATCAATACCGCCCTGATCGTAGATATAGCCGTTGGAATCAGAAAGGGTCACTACCTTGGCGCCTAACTCAATAAGCTTCTCCACGGTATATTGCGCGACATTGCCGGAACCGGAAACCGCGCACACTTTACCCTCCAGCTTCTCTCCTTTAGTCTTAAGCATCTCCTGCACAAAATAAACGCAGCCATACCCGGTTGCCTCCGGACGGACTAAGCTGCCGCCCCAATTCAGGCCTTTACCCGTAAGCACCCCGGAAAATTCATTACGCAGCCTTTTGTATTGGCCGTATAAATAACCGATCTCGCGGCCGCCTACGCCGATATCTCCGGCAGGCACATCCGTATCCGGGCCGATATAACGGGATAACTCCGTCATAAAACTCTGGCAAAATCTCATTACCTCATTATCGGATTTTCCTTTAGGGTCAAAATCCGAACCGCCCTTGGCCCCGCCCATAGGCAGCGTAGTAAGGGCGTTTTTAAACACCTGCTCAAAAGCCAAAAATTTTAAAATACCGAGATTCACGCTGGGATGTAAACGCAGGCCTCCTTTATACGGGCCGATAGCGCTGTTCATCTGGATCCGGTAGCCGCGGTTGATCCGGATTTCGCCCTGATCGTCCAGCCAGGGGACGCGAAACATAATAACCCGCTCCGGCTCGACCATTCTCTCTAATATTTTGGCCTTTTGATACTTGGGATTTTTTTCAATATAAGATGCCAGGGATTCGGCTACCTCCCGGACTGCCTGGTGGAATTCGATCTCTCCGGGATTTTTTTCAATGACCTTAGCCATAAAACCTTCTACTTCTTTTACCATTCCTCTCCTCCTGAATTTTAGGCAAATCCTGCCTTATTATTAGGCAGAAGACCTTAAAAAAATAAAGGCGCCTTTAAGTTACAAGACGCCTTTGTCTTCTACTTTTCCTTAGAATAAATCAAACCACTCTCTGCCTGCTTCGTTAGGATACTCTTTAATAATAATATGAAAAAATATTTTGTCAAGGAAGAAAATCTGCCGGCCTTAGGCAGAATCAAGAAGTACGGTAACTTTATTAGCGGCAACTTCCAAAAAGCCCCGGTCTTTATTATATAATACGGTCTGCTCTCCGGATTTTCCTTTAAAGATTATTTTTCCGGCTTTCAGGCTTGCCGCCAGCGGGGCGTGGTCAGCGAGGATCCCCAGGTATCCTAAGGCCGCCGGGACAACCAGCGAAACAATCTCTCCCTCAAAGACCTTTCTCTCCGGGGTTAAAATATTAATGTGGAACGGTTTTCCCATTATTCTCTACCTGGGAGGCTTTTTCTACGGCCTCCTCGATGGTGCCGGTCATATAAAAGGCCTGCTCGGGCAAATTATCCAGCTTACCCCCAATGATCATCTTGACTCCCTTGATCGTATCCTCAAGCTTTACATATCTGCCCTTTAAGCCGGTAAAGGCTTCGGCTACAAAAAATGGCTGCGAGAAAAATCTCTGTAATTTCCTGGCCCGGCTGACGATCAGCTTGTCTTCGTCGGAAAGCTCATCTATCCCGAGGATGGAAATAATATCGCGCAGGTCCTTATAACGCTGTAAAACTTTCTGCACGCTTAAAGCCGTCGTATAGTGCTCCTCGCCGATAAATCGGGGATCCATGATCCGGGAGGTCGAGTCCAGCGGGTCAACCGCCGGATAGATCCCGAGTTCGGCGATCTGCCGGCTTAAAACGATCTTAGCGTCCAGGTGCGAGAATATGGCTGCGGGAGCCGGATCAGTCAAGTCATCAGCCGGCACATAAACTGCCTGGATAGAAGTAATCGAGCCGTTACGCGTGGAAGCGATCCTTTCTTCCAGCTGGGCTATTTCAGTAGCCAGGTTAGGCTGATACCCGACTGCAGAAGGCATCCGGCCCAAAAGCGTGGATACCTCTGAGCCTGCCTGGACATACCTGAAGACATTATCGATGAATAAAAGCACATCTTTTCTTTCTTCGTCGCGGAAATATTCCGCCACGGTCAAAGCCGAGAGGCCTACGCGCAGCCGCGCTCCCGGAGGTTCGTTCATCTGGCCGAAAATAAGCGAGCTGTTTTTGATCACGCCGGAATTATTCAGTTCCAGCCATAACTCGTTTCCTTCACGAGTTCTTTCTCCGATTCCGGCAAATACCGAAACTCCGCCGTGCTCGGTAGCGATAGTACGGATCAACTCCATAACAATAACGGTCTTACCCACGCCTGCCCCGCCGAATAATCCTACCTTGCTTCCCTTAGGGATAGGCGCCAGGAGGTCAATTACTTTTAAGCCTGTCTCCAGGATGGAGGAAGTAGGAAGCTGGTCAACAAAACCCGGAGACTGCCGGTGAATGGGATTACGTTTTTCCGGCTCAGGAAGCCTGCCTTTGCCATCAATAGCTTCGCCCAGTAAATTAAATATCCTGCCCAGGGTCTGCCTTCCTACCGGGACAGTGATGGGTGAACCCGTGTCAACTGCCGTCATTCCGCGGCTTAGCCCGTCGGTAGGCCCGAGCGCGATGCAGCGCACAGTGTTATTTCCTATATCCTGGGCTACCTCCAGGGTCAGATCGATCTGCTTTCCCGGATCAGTTATCTTGATAGCATTAAAAAGCTGCGGGATCTCTTTTTCGGGATACTTTATATCCACGATCGGGCCGATAACCTGGATTATTTGTCCGTTACTCATAAGTTTAACCTCTCAATGCCTCGGATGAAGAAATGATCTCCATGATCTCCTGCGTGATATTCGCCTGGCGGGTTTTATTCCGCAATAAAGTCAACTTTTCCAGCAGGTCCCTGGCGTTATCCGTAGCAGACTTCATCGCCACGATCCGGGCAGAATGCTCGGCGGTAAAGGACTCTAAGATGATCAGCTTTAATTTCAGGTAAAGGTATTTGGGAATGAGCTCATCCAGGATTATATCCATACCGGGCTCGCTGAGATAATCCCTATTATCCGCCGCTAAAGGCTCCAGGCCCAGGAACTTCTCTACTCTCGGCTCATAAGACAATGCCGTCCTGAAATGCGTGTAAGCAATATATATCCTGGGAACTGCCCCGGAAATGAACATATCCTTAAACTTGTCGTTTATCTCCAGGCATAATTTATCGGAATAACGTCCATTTACTCCGAGATAGGCGTTTTCTACCTTCAGGCCCTGCCTCCTGAAATAATTAAAACCCTTTCTTCCTATGCAAACCAGGGTTATTTTATCTTTGTCCTGCCGGCGGACAAATTCTTCGGCCAGGCGGATGATATTATTATTATAAACCCCGCATAAACCGCTATCGGAAGTTATCACGCCTAAACACACCCTCTCCGACACAGTTTCCTTCTCGCCAAGGAAAACGTGTCTAGCTTGAGGAGAGCTGGATAAAAGGCGATGCAGCATACCCTCGAGAGCGGCAACATACGGCCTGAAATTAAGCAGGCTTTTTTCGATACGGTTCAACTTGGCTACCGAGATCAACTCCATAGCCGCGGTAACCTTCCTGGTGTTCTCAATGCTGCGGATCCTGTTCTTGATGGTCTTTAATGACTGGATCATAGCGGATTATCCCGGATAAAATCGCTTTTAAAAGCGTTTATCAGCGCATCCATTTTTTGCATAAGCTCCGGGCTTAATTCTCTTCTAGACTCTATTTCAGCGAGGATAGCCGGATGATCTTTGTCCATATATTTAAATAACTGCGCTTCAAATTTCTTTATCGAACCTATTGCCAGTTCATCCAGGAACCCGCGCGTGCCGCAGTAAATAATCAATACCTGCTTGGATATAGGGAGCGGATTAAACTGCTCCTGCTTTAAAATCTCAACCATTCTCTCGCCGCGGGCTAATTGCGCCTGCGTGGCTTTATCCAACTCTGTGCCGAATTGGGTAAAAGTAACCAGCTCCCGGTATTGAGCCAGGTCCAGCCTGAGCTTGCCGGCTACCTGGCGCATGGCTCTTACCTGGGCCTTACCCCCGACCCTGGAAACCGATAAGCCCACGTTTATCGCCGGCCGCACTCCGGCGTAAAATAAATCGTTTTCTAAATAGATCTGGCCGTCGGTGATCGAGATAACATTGGTAGGAATATAGCTAGTGATATCCCCGGCCTGTGTTTCGATGATCGGGATCGCCGTAAAGGATCCGGCGCCCAATGAGTCATTTAGTTTTGCGGCGCGCTCTAATAAACGCGAATGCAGATAGAAAATATCCCCGGGGTAGGCTTCTCTTCCCGGAGGCCTTCTTAAAAGTAAAGAGAGCTGCCGGTAAGCCTGCGCGTGCTTGGTTAAATCGTCATAGACCACTAAAACGTGTTTTCCGGAATAGAGCAGTTCTTCGGCTATGGCGCATCCGGAATAGGGCGCCAGATATTGCAAAGACGCCGAAGCGCGGCTGGAGGCGCTGACAATCGTAGTATATTCCATCGCCCCGCATTTCTGCAAAGTTTCCGAAACCGCAACCACGCTGGAAAGCTTCTGGCCTATCGCTACATAAACACAATATACGCCTTTGCCCTTCTGGTTAATGATCGTATCAATGGCAATAGCGGTTTTGCCTGTCTGGCGGTCGGCAATGATCAGTTCGCGCTGGCCCCGGCCGATAGGCGTCATAGCGTCGATAGCCTTGATCCCGGTCTCCAGCGACTCGCATACCGGCTGGCGTTCAACCACATTAGGCGCCCGGGATTCTATCGGCCTGAATTTATCCGCGTTAATCGGCCCCTTGCCGTCAATCGGCCTGCCCAGGGCATTGACTACGCGGCCGACCAATGCCTCTCCTACCGGGACCTGGACTATTTTACCGGTCCGCTTGACTATATCTCCTTCTTTAATATCCTTGTCCGGGTTATCCGTCCCGAAGACAACTACGCCTACGCTGTCTTCCTCCAGATTTAAAACCATGCCCAGGACATTTTCCGAAAATTGCACTAACTCGCCGGTCATGACATCGTCTAAGCCGTGAATGCGGGCAATGGTATCGCCGACCTGGATGACTGTACCGATAGACTCCGAACGCATGCGGGTCTTGTATTTTTCCAGCTCCTGGCGGATAATTGAACTTACTTCTTCCGGTTTTAATGGCATATCAGACTCTTAATGTTAAAAGTTGTTCCTTAAGTTCTTCTAATCGGCGGCGCACTGTGCCGTCAATAATAGTATTGCCTATAATGACCTGGACCCCTCCGAGCAGCCGGCCGTCCAAATCTATGTAAAACCTAAAAGCGCGGTTAAACTTCTGCTCCAGTTTCTCCTTGATCTTACGGATCAGGCTCAGGTCTAAAGGAAAACTCGTCCTTAAGATCGCTTCGGTTTCGCCCAGGTGGCTGTAGGCTACCCTTACGTAATCGGCGATATCCACGATCCGGTCAAGGCGGTTCTTTTCCAAGAGAAGCTTTAAAAATTGCTTAAACTCATTGGAGAAATCCGCGTCCAGTACTTTATCGATAAAATCGCACTTCTCAGAATAAGATACATCCAGGCTGGCCAGTACCTCCTGGAAACCCGGGTTATCGCGCATCAGGGATTTTAAATTCTTAAAATCCAGGACCGCCTGCTTTAACCCGATACTTTCCCCGGCAAATTCCATGAATGCCTCGGCGTATCTTTTTACGACCAGCCTCTCTCTCATTTAGAGCTTATCCACTCCCTCCAGAAAATCCTGCACCAGCCGCTTATCCCCTTCTTCGGTAAGCTTTTCCTGGATAAGGTTCTCGGTGGCCTTGAGCGTTAAATCGATGATCTCCTCTTTGAGCTCTTCCTTGGCTTTAGCGAGCTCATATTTGACGCTCTGCCTGGCATTATCAATAATCTCCTGCGCCTGGATATGGCCATTTTTGCGGCTCTCCTCCAGGATGAGCTTGGCCTCGTTAAGCGCGTCGTGGATTTTTATTTTCGCTGCTTCATCAATAGAAGCTAACTGCGCGGTATATTCAAGCCTCAGCTTCTCGATCTCCGCTTTAGCCTCTTCTATTTTTTTAAACTCCAGGGCAATATGCTCTTTACGTTTATCCAGCAGCCCAAGGATCCTCTTCCAGGCAAAGACCTTCAAGAGGGCCAGCAAAATCAGGAATCCCAGGACCTGGGCAACGACCTCGTTAGTGCTTAAAAGCTTAAGTAGCTCCATCGGGCTTTTTTAATTTATAATTTTCCCGCTAATACAAATGCGAAAACCAGGCCGTAAATCGTCAACGCTTCAATGAAAGCGCAACCCGTAGCCATATTGATCAGGATCTTAGTTGCGGCTTCCGGCTGCCTGCCGGTTGCTTCCATCGCTGAAGATACGGCTTTGCCTAAAGCGATCGCCGAACCTACCGCGGTCAGGGCCAGGCCCAAAGGAATGGCCAACGCCAAAACTGTCTTGTAATCCATTTTTCCTCCCTCTTTTTTTAAATGCTTTCTTCCTCGTGAGTTAACACCAGGGCAAAATATATGGTTGTTAAAAGGCTAAAAACCAGCGCCTGGACTACCGCCGCTAAAATTGCCAGCAGCGCGCTGAACACAAAGAGCGGCACGCCGGCCAGGCCCAACCCGGCTAATACGGATAAAAGCAGATCGTCACCCCAGATATTGCTGCGTAAACGCAAGGACAGGCTTATCGGCCTGACCAGTTCGGAGACTATGTGCAGAATCAGCATCATCAACGGGATAAAAACAGAAAATGCCAAAATGCCCCGGGGCCTACCCATCATATGGTCCAGATACCCCAGGAATCCGAATTCCCGCAAAGCGGTATATTGCACGTAGATAAAAACGCAGAGGGCCAGGCCCAAGGTAGTAGACCAGCTGGCAGTCGGAGATTTCAGAAAAGGAATAAGCCCGCTTAAATTCATTAAGAGTATGTAGATAAAAAGCGTGCCAATAAAAGGAGTGTAATTCCTTCCCCGCGCTCCTAATATGCCGCAGATAAAATCGTCTAAACCTCCGGCTATTGCTTCTACTGCATTTTGTAACCTGCCGGGGATCATTTTTGGCTTACGGCAAGCCAGGAACGCAACCAGGGAGATAAACGCGACAATGATCAGGGAAAATATGACATTTTCCCACAGGTAGATCTGTTCGCCCAGGTGGGTGAACCTGCCGACCTTGTCCGCCAAAAGCGTTACTAAATTGGGCAGTTCGTGTTGGACCTGTTGAGTCTGGGACATATATATAATACTCCTAAGAT
>JBAZIT010000058.1:0-7426 GCA_041651675.1 Candidatus Omnitrophota bacterium
TATCCTTAAAGTAATCCTGGGCCCGGGGAAAATCATCCACATCAATAAAGGCGTCGTAGGCCTCATCCATAACCAATATTATATTATCCGGCAGCTCCCGGATAAAATCATTAAGCTCAAACCTGGTAACATAGGTGCCGGTGGGGTTATTGGGATTAGCGATAAAGATCAATTTGGTTTTTTTATCGATCTTTTTTTTGATCGATTCCAGGTCATACTTAAAATAGCGCAAAGGAACGCGCCTTACCTGGCGGTTATTCACCGCGGCGACGATCCCGTATTCTAAGAAAGTAGTGTCGGCAGTAATGATATTCTCATCATCCTCAACCAGGGTCTTGATGATAACATCGATCAATTCATCGGAACCGTTGCCCAGGACAAGGTTGGCCGGCGTAACATTCAGGAGCCTGGAGAGCTTCTTTTTTAAATAAAAACTCTGTGAATCAGGATAACGATTCACTCCGGAAGCCTCCTTACGCATGGCCTTAACCGCCCTGGGAGAGGCCCCCAGCGGATTCTCATTAGAGGCTAATTTTATGACATCCCTTAACCCCAGCTGCCTCCTGGTCTCTTCAATAGGCTTACCGGCGACATAGGCAGTAACGCCCAATATGTTTTTACGGACTAACTCGCGCATCTATCCCCCCCCTAAATAGGATACGAACCTAATACCTTTAAAAATTTGCATTTAATCTCTAATTCCCGCAGCGCCTTCTGGATCCGGGGATCCTGTTGGTGCCCTTCCAGGTCCACGAAGAAATAATAATCCCAGGCCCGTTTTTTGGATGGCCGGGACTCGATCTTGGTCAGGTTGATCTTGTATTTCTTAAAAGGAAGCAGCATATCATGCAGCGCTCCCACCTTATCTTTGATGGAGAAAAGTATCGACGTCCGGTCGTTTCCGGTCTTTCCCGCGTCGGTCTTGCCGATAACGAAGAAACGGGTAATATTATGCGGTGAATCCTCGATATCGCGCTCAATGACCTTTAATCTATAAACTTCCGCTGCTAATAAAGAAGCTATGCAAGCGCTGTTTTTTTCTTGGGCGCAGATCTGCGCTGCGCGCGTAGTGCTGGACACTTCAATCTGCTCTGCCTGGGGTAAATTTTCCTGAAGCCAGATACGGCATTGGGCCAGGACCTGCGGGTTAGAATATACCCGCCTGATCTTACCTTTTGCATTCCTGGCCAGCAGGTTGTGCGCTACATCCAGGATTATCTGCGAACAGATCTTCAGGTCAGAATCTACCAGCATATCCAGAGTATGCGTCACTGCTCCTTCAATAGAATTTTCTACGGGTACAACTCCGTAATCGCTGGCATCCCTTTCGACATCCAAAAAAACATCCGCGATGCTGCCACAGGCCACATAACTTACCTGCGAGCCGAACCTTTTTAAAGCCGCCAAATTACTGAAAGACGCCTCCGGGCCCATATAGGCTATCTTCAAAGGTTTTTCCAGGGAAAGGCTGGCGGACATTATTTCGCGGTAGATCGCTTCCAGGGCCTGCAGGTTCAATGGCCCCTTGCTTAAAAGAGCTGCCTTGCTTAAAACTTCTTTTTCGCGTTCAGGCACATAAATGCTCCGTCCGCTTTTAGACTTTTCCCCGGCAATATCCAAAGTGATCCTGGCCCGGGCGTTCAAAAGCCCGACTATCTGCTTATCCAAATTATCTATTTTCCGGCGTAAGTTCTTGAGGTTCATTTAAAGCCTCCGTTTTCTTTTCTTCCTCTAATTCAATGTCCACGAGCTCTTTCTTTTCGGCTAACGCTGAAAATTCTTCGATCTTAGGCAAGTCCTCCAGCGATTTCAAACCAAAATGCTCCAGGAACTGCCTGGTCGTGCCATACACGCACGGCCTGCCGGGAGCTTTTTTTCTCCCCGCAATACGGATTAGGTTTTTATCCACCAAGCTCTTGATCACTCCGTCAACATTTACATTCCTTAATAATTCTATCTCGGTTCTGGTCAGAGGCTGTTTATAAGCGATGATCGCCAGCGTCTCTAAAGCCGGTTTGGATAATTTCTCGGCATTCCGGTCTTTGAATAACTTTTTCAGGAAAGGCGCGAAAACCGCCGCGGTGATCATCTGAAAACCGCCGGCTATTTCGGCAATCCGGATGCCGCGGTTAGCCTGTTCGTATTCAGCTTTTAATTCTTCGATGAGCCTGCGGGTTTCAGCCGCATCCAGGTTATCCAGAACGATCCTTATCTGTTCCAAGGGCAGGGGTTTCTCGCTGGCTAACAACAAGGCCTCAATGACTGACTTACGGTTATCCTGTGGGTTCATTTTGATTTTCTCTGTTTATAGACCAGGTTTAAAAGTTCTTCGGTTGTATTGATCTCCGCAGAAGCTTCCAGGGATTTTTTAATCATCTGTAAAGCTTCTGAACGTTTATATTCTAACTGTAAAAGGACAGCTAAGGCCTCTTCGGTAATATCTTTGGCTTTGACCGAACCTTCTTTGCTTCTGCGGTCCTGGATCAGGCCGAACCTGCCGATCTTATTCTGGAGCTTGGCAATGATCTCTTTTGCCCTTTGCTCGCCTATACCGGGAAGCGATTTTAAAAACACCAGGTCCCCTTCGTCGATTGCCCGGGCGATCTCGGATATCGGCTTATTCAGGGCCTTGAGCGCAGCGCGCGGGCCGATGCCTGAAACTGTGATAAAAATTTCAAAGAAATCTTTTTCGACATCGTTCAGAAAACCGATCAAAACAGGTATACTCTTGTTCGCGTCCGACTGCAAATAATGAAACGTCTGTAAACATATTGAGCCGTCGGCGTTCAGGGATTCGCCTACCCGCTGCATAACGGTGGTCGGGACAAAAACCTGGTAAGCCAGGCCGCTTATATCCACCACCAGGTAATTATTCCCTCTTTCGATAATTTTTCCTGATATCCTGCAAATCATATTTTCGGCCTCGCAATATAACTATGGGCGATCGCTAAAGCTAAAGCATCCGTAACATCCATATACCTGGGCAAAATATTCAAACCCAGCAAACCGGCCACCATTCTCTGCACCTGGGCCTTGGAGGCTAAACCCTTGCCTACCACCGCCTTCTTGACCCGGGTAGCCGCGTATTCTACCAGGGGTATATTTTTAGTAGCGCAGGCCAAACAGATCACTCCCCGCGCCTGCCCCAGGATATAAGCCGTGGTGGGATGGCGGTAATGCGCGTAAATCTTCTCCAAAACTAATACCTCGGGAGAAGTATCGGATATTAATTTTAGGATACCGCAGTAGATCTTATCTAAACGCCGGGTTATTTCTTCTTTAGCCGAAGTAGAAATTATCCCCGCCTCGACCAGGGACAATCTATTCCCCCTGGCCTGGATCAATCCGTATCCGGTAATGCCCAAAGCCGGGTCAATCCCCAGTATCTTCATTTTATTCTTCGGCGGCTATACTCTCCATTATTTCATCCGGTATGTCAAAGTTAGCGTAGACATGCTCCACGTCATCATGCTCTTCCAGGGTGTCGATCAAAGATAACAGTTGTTTGGCTTCATTGCCGGCTAACTTGATCGTCGAAGACGGGATCATCGTGACTTCCGCGTCCTGGGTTTTGATGCCCTTAGCCTCAACAGCCTGCTTTACCTTCTCAAAGTTCTGCGGCGCGCAGAATACTTCATAATTTTTCTCATCCGACTTCATATCTTCCGCTCCCGCGTCCAAAACAATATTCATCAACTCGTCTTCCTTGGCCTGGGACTTTTCAATCAGAAGATAACCTTTCATCGTAAACATCCAGCTCACTGAGCCGGCTCCGGCAAAGCTTCCGCCTTTTTTAGACATGATATTGCGGATCTCTGCGCTGGTGCGGTTTTTATTGTCGGTAAGCACTTCGATCATTATCGCCACACCGCCGGGGCCATAAGCTTCGTACATACATGTCTCATAGACCACTCCCGGCAATTCCCCTGTCCCGCGTTTGATCGCCATCTTCACATTGTCATTAGGCATATTAGCTTCTTTGGCCTTTTGCATAACCGCCCTTAAGCGGGGATTGGTATCCGGATTACCGCCCCCTTCGCGGGCAATAACCGTGATCTCTTTGATTATTTTGGTGTAGGTTGCCCCTTTTTTGGCGTCCGCCGCCATTTTTTTGCCTTTATTCGTCTTCCATTTAGAATGACCAGACATGTTTATTTCCTCCTTAGGTTAATTTAAGCGCAAAAATAAAATTGTAATTTAAAAGGGCAGGTAAAATAAGCCGGGTTCTGTCTTGATACGAGTATGCGCATCGAAAAGTGACCATTCCTCTCGACTCTGATGTTACTATCAGAGCTCAAGCAGCTTAACACCCGAGATTTAAATAACGCGCCGGATAAGCGCGCGCCCTAAAAAAGGGGCTTTATCTCCTATTCGCCTTGCTCCACGCAGAGATTGCCCGTTTCACCCCGTCAAAAAATGACGGACTCGTCTCTGTAGCTCTAATCCTCGGTAAAAATTAATCTACCGGGTAGGCATTACCCTACTGCGTTATCCTCCGGAGCCCGGACTTTCCTCCCCTGGGCCTTAAAAAGCCCCGGGGCGGCCACATTCTACCTGCCCTATTTCAAAAGAACCTTTCTCTTGAATTCTTTTTTGATCGCTTGAGTTGCCAATTTATCCGCGCCGGTATTCTCCTCCCGCGGAATATTTTTTATGGAAACTTCCTTAAAAGCTGCCAGCAGATTCAACGCCTGGTTATAAAGCCCGACTATATTCGGATGCTTGACCTTGTAGATCTTATTTAACTGGCGCGCCAGGAGCTGGCTGTCAGTTTTGATACTAACCACCTCCGCTTTTAAGATCAGCGCTTCCTGCAGGCCGTAAATCAAAGCCGTGTATTCGGCAATATTATTCGTAGCATTGCCGATAAAACTGGAGATGTTTTTTATCGTTTCATTATTCCGGCAGATAACCACCCCTATGCCGCTGGGGCCCGGGTTACCTTTTGACGCTCCGTCAATGTAAATCTCAAGTTCCTTCATCGATATACAGTATCCGGTTACACATCTCGCAGGTAATTATATGTTCACACATTCTAATTAAATTTATCATCTGCGGAGGAACAAACATATTGCAGCCGCCGCAGGAGTTCCCCTTGACAATAACTATGGCCAGTCCGTCACGGCTGCCTAATATCCTCTCGTATTGGCTCAGGATCTTCGGGTCTATCCCCGGGACAGCTTGCTTTCTCTGCGCCTCCAGCTGGCTCAAGCGCTCATCGATCTCTTTAACCCGGTCCTCGATCTTTTTCTTTTCCGCTAAAAATATTTTCTCTTCTTCCTTAAGCCTCAATTTTTCCTTCTCGACCTCAGCTTTGGCCGCATCAGCCTGGTCAAATAATTCCAGGACCTTGTCTTCGATAACCGAAGAATCGGCCTTGGCATCCTGTATCTGCTGCAGCATGGTCTGGTATTCTTTGTTGGTCTTGAGACCGTAAAGCTGGCCCTGCAGTTTCTTGGCTGCTTCTTCTTTTGAGCCTAACTCCAGTTCTTTATCTTTCCTGGCCTTCTGTAAATCCAGTAAAATTTTTTCCAATTCCGCTAAATGCGCTTTCTTGGCCTCAAAAGAGCTTTCCACCGCCTTGATCTCTTCGGGCTTGGCCACTTTTTCAGCGCGTAAAACGTATATCTCGCTGTCCAGTGTCTGTAATTCTATTAAACTGCTTAACTGCTCCCTCAGGTTGGTTATCGGCAATTTTGCTCCCTCTTTAATGGTGGGCATTAGAGGACTTGAACCTCTGACCTCCACAATGTGAATGTGGCGCTCTAACCAGCTGAGCTAAATGCCCAATACTCTATGGGCCCAGAAGGGTTCGAACCTCGCGACCAGTCGCTTGCGCTCCCCATAGGGGCTCTGCCCCTCTGGCGCTCTCCGCCTGCGGCGGTTCGCTGTCACCCCGAAAACGCGGGGAAAATTTTTCCCCGCACCCCTTTTTGGTCGTCGGTTCTCACCGATCCCTGCCCTTATTCTCAAAATGGGCCCAGAAGGGTTCGAACCTCCGACCAAGTGATTATGAGTCACCTGCTCTACCACTGAGCTATGGGCCCGAAAAGTTAATATTATATGATACTATTTTTAGCCGTATTTTGCAAGATAAAAGAAGAAAAAAACGGAAGGAAAACGGACTTTTAGTGTTAACGGGCCGGGAGAGGCTATTTTCTGGCCTGGAGTGTTTTCAGGAACATACTTACGATTTTCGGGTCAAACTGTTTTCCGCTGCCTGCTTTCATTATCTCGATCGCTTTTTGTTTTGAATAGGCCTTACGATAGGGACGGTCGCTAGTCAAGGCCTGGTAGGCATCGGCGATAGCGATTATCCTGGCGCCGATAGGGATCTCTTCGCCTTTTATCCCGCTGGGATAACCCGTGCCATCCCATTTTTCATGGTGGTAGAAGACCAGCGGTATAAGCTTGCGCAAGAACTGGATCGGCCGCAATATGTCTGCGCCGATCTGCGGATGCTTTTTGATCTCTGCAAATTCACGCTTAGTCAGCTTAGCTTTCTTCAGGAGGATCTTTTCGCTGATACCGATCTTGCCTAAGTCATGTAGAACCGCGCCCTGCTTGATCAACTCTATCTCGTCTTTAGGCAGCTCCAGCTTATCGCAGATATCGGTTACATAGCGGACCGTATCCTCGCCATGCTCCCCGGTATAATGGTCCTTTAATTCAATGGCTTTGGCAAAAGCGAATATTGCTTCCACCAGGCTCTGATTGGATTTTTTGGTAAGCTTGTCGATTTTTCCCTGCAGGATCTTGATCCCCAGGGGCTTATTCTTTAGCTCCGGGGCCGGGCGCCTGGCTTTGCCTATATCCAAAGATGAATAAACCCGGTTGCCTCCGGAATCCTTGACCTTGCTCAATATCTGATCCGCCAGATTGACCAAACCCATGCCTTCGTTATTTACTTTATCTTCCGGATAGGAAACCGCGGCCAGGCTTAGCTTTATCTTAACCGTATGCTGCTTATCCCCGAACCTGTAGGCGTGCATCGTATCCAATATTCTCTGGCTCACGCTTAAGGCCTGGGCCATATCTATACCCGGAGAAATAATAATGAACTCTTCCCCTCCCGAACGGACGATAATATCGTACCGGCGCATCATCATTTTCAGCTGACGGGCAAATTGTTTAAGCACCAGGTCGCCGAACTGATGGCTGTAAACATCGTTGATGGATTTAAAATAATCTATGTCGATCATTATGACTGAAACGGGATGGTCATAACGTTTGGCCCGGTGGAATTCCGCCTCGATAACATCCTGCAGATAACGGTGGTTATAAAGCCCGGTATGGGGGTCGGTAAGCGACAACTGGCGCAGCCGTTTATTCGACCTTAAGAGCTCCGCATTTAAAACTTCTACCCGTTCCTGGGCTATCCTCTTATCCGAAATATCCCGCACATATTCAATAGCGCCGAGCAGTT
>JBAZIT010000059.1:0-7423 GCA_041651675.1 Candidatus Omnitrophota bacterium
CGCTTTGCAAAACTCTACTGCATGGCGGAGGGAGAGGGATTTGAACCCCCGGTGCCCTTGCGAGCACACATGATTTCGAGTCATGCGCATTAAACCAGGCTCTGCCATCCCTCCCTGCTTGATTATCAATCACTTACAAAGAACGCGCATTTTTGCTATTGACCTTTTCCTACGCTTTTCCTACAATACCGTCCAAAAGACACATTATAGGGAGGTATACAATGACCAACGCAATATGGCCAAAAATACGGGAAAGACAAAAGAAAGTCAATGGCAAGCTTTACACGTATTGGATCGTTGACCCCGGAGTGATTGACGGAAAACGCTGTTTCCGCAATTTTACATCCCTCAAACAAGCGGAGAAGGAAGCCACGAAACTCCGGATTGAGCGCAATAAAATAGGCGCGGATGCCGTGAAGTTGACTGACGATCAGAAGCGGCAAGCCGTGGAGGGCATTAAGAAGCTCGGTGAACGCGCCTCAATAACCGAAGCCGTTGCCTTCTACATGAATCATACCGCCCCCGATGGCGGCGCACAGAGCGTGGAAGATACGTTTGCCGAATACCTGGAATCAAAGCTCAAGGCCAATCAGCGCCCCCTTACCATCCGCGATGCCCGCCAAAAGCTACAACGTTTCGTAGCCGTCTTCGGCAAGTCCCTCATGCACGAGGTAACGGTTCACGATATTGAAACGTGGATTGACGATTTGGGGTTCTCCCCTGTCACGCGGGAAGGACATCTGCGCCAATTACGGGCCTTCTTTGAGTTCGGAGTCCGGCGGGAGCATTTAAAAGTTAACCCCGCGCGAAAAATTGAGAAGGCAAAACTGGACGATAAGATTCCGGTGATTATGCCGGTAAAGGACGTGGAAAGACTGCTTCGGACGGCAGAGGAAGAAGCCCCTCTGATGGTTCCCTATTTTGCGCTGGCGTTCTTTGCCGGATTAAGGCCGACCAGCGAGATCGGCGAAATGACCTGGGACAATATTGACTTCGAAGAGCGGCTTATCCGCGTAGTGCCTTCCGTGGCAAAGACGCGGCGGCAGAGGTTTGTTGATGTTTCCGACAACCTTCTGGCATGGTTGCAAGCTTACAAGTCTAATGGTAAGATGTATTTCAGTCGGAATGAATTTGACCGGGTGCGGAAGCTGGCAAAGGTAAAATGGGGCATGGACATTGCGCGGCATACGTTTGGCTCATGCTACCTGGCAAAACATGAAGATATTCAGAAAACGTGTCTGCAAATGGGACACACCCGGCCGGATATGTTGTTCACGCATTACCGGGGACTGTGCAAGAAAACAGAGGCCGAAGTGTTTTGGCGTATTCAACCTGAACGGAAAAGGATTCAATTAGCCAATGTGGTTTAAGAAAAAAATAGAGCAAGATATTCTCAGCGAGGAAAGAAAGCAGGAGCTTATCCAGTGGATGGGATCCGTTATGCCGGGCAATCGGTTATTTGGAGAAGTCACGGAAGAAGAACTTAAAAAGATGCTAACAGACCTAACGCCGGATAATCCGCTAAAGGTCGAACAGGTCGATTTATTGATTGAGGCAAGGAAAGCCGCGTTGCCTTGGTCGCCAAAGACGAAAGAAGAACAGTTGTTTGTAGAAGGAATGACGCGAAGCCCGTGGAAAACATACGCGCTGGAAATTGCGGGAGTCCGGGAACGGGAAGAACGAATGATTCCTGAAGGCGACAACGTGTTCGCGCACTATGGCGACCGGTGGTATGTGCGATTTGATGGAGGTCAACCAGCGTGGTTCGTCAACTCACTTGGGATGCATTATATTGCTTACCTGTTGAAAAATCCGGGGGAGGTTATTTCCGCCGGTGAACTTGAATCGGAAATAACGGGAATGGAAGCATTGACGGGAGTAAAGAGTCCGGGACAGGGGCAGAGTATCCAGACCCAGAATGATGATAAAGCCTTGAACGAGTATCGAGAAGCGGCGCGTGTAATCGCGCGAGAAATTACAAAGGCGCGGGATGACAATAATTGGGAAGAGAAGCAGAAGCTCGAGGAAGAGCTGGAGGTGTTGGCCAAGAATATCCAGGGCAAGAAAGAAGATAGAACGTTCAGCGATGATAGGGAACAAGCAAGGGATAGGGTTCGAAAGGCTATTGCTAAATGCCTGAATCACATGAAAACAAGGGATAAAGACCTGGTAAATCATCTTGAAGATGGAATTAGCACGGGATTTACCCTCATGTACTCGCCTGATTCAACAATAACCTGGAAGTTTTAAGTCCATATTAAAATATTGGGAACCGGAAAGTCCCAAGCTGGGAACCGAAATATCCCGTTCTTCTTGTAAAGAGAAGAGCGGGTTTTTTATTGCCCGCAAGCGTAGGCCAGGGGGGGCAAATGATAGGTGGCAATATGGAAAACAGGGCAAAACAAGGCTATTTGGGGCGGCTGGCGGCGGCAAAGTATTTGTCCGTGAGTTCGCGGCTATTGGACTACGTGAAGGCGCAAGGGGCGATTCCGTTCTACCGGCTGTCCCGGCGAAAGGTGGTTTTCCAGGTCGCGGATTTGGACCGCTACATGGAGCAATGGCGGATTGATGTAACGGGGCAAAAAAATGGGAGTTCGGCAGATCGGCGGTCAGATTGTGCCGCAGAATTAAACAAACGAAAGGGGGTGTAAAATGAAGTTTATCGGAAAAGTATTTAAGCGTGAAAGCTATCAGGACAGCAAGGGCGTAATGAAGGAAAAAGTTACGCTGTTGGATGAAGCGCCTGATGGTTCGTCAAGTGTTCAGTTCATTGATATTCCGGGCGATGCGACTACGGCCAAGAAAGACGAATACGTCGAGTTTGTAGGTCGTATTGTTTCGTCAAAGGGCGCGAAGTCTTTTGTTATCCCGGAAGTCGGTAGCCTGAAGGTCATAAAAAACCTGAAAGGGTAAATAATGAGTGCCGTTGATCTTGTGATTCTTGAGCGGGTCAAGTGGAATTGGTTTGTTTCCTGCACCGTCAAAAAACGCGATGCGTCAGATGTGTATCTGGCAAAAAAATGCTTCGCTCTATTACGATGGATTGCAAAGGAAAACAAAATATATTTTCCACGGCTGCCATTCGCCATAAGAATCGAGTCAGGCGTAAGCCCGGATCATCGGCACTTTCATTTCTTGATTGGTGGTCTACTCCATATAGGAATTAGTATGCGGATGGCCGCTATAAATCGTTGGTGTTATCTGGTCGGCACGGGGAACCCGGAAATACCCAGGGGAACGTGTCGTGTCCGCCTATATGATGGGCAGCGCGGTGCTGCTTGCTACCTCGTCTCCGTGCTGAATGCGGCGGAGTATAGGGGATGGAGTGAAGGCCATGTAAGGGTGTCCCACGCAGCTATGTGGCTCGCTACACACGGTATGAGCAACACAGCGGCGGGTATTGGAGCCTAACACCGTTCGTTTGAGTCCTTATCTTGGGCAGAACGAAAGGGGTCTCCATCGGGGCGGGTTGCGGCGGCTTTAGCCGCCGCACCCGCCCCCGATGGGGTTGCTTGAAGGATTATTGTCTAATAATTCAATCGTTGTGATGCGTAAAATCAGTTGCTATGGCAAAAGTTTCTTGTGCTGGGTCAAAAGTTTCCTTCCTCCACGCTCCGCACGGATGAGGTTTTGCAAATCGGTGTGGTGCGTGGATGTTGTTTCTGGTTCTGGATTTATGCCGCGCTCTTTCCTCTATGTTTCATAGTGGAATGAGCGCTTTTTATTCCGGGCGATAAGTCCGTTTCGGTGTTATCGCTCCTTATTGCTTCGCAGGACTGATACCTTTTTGCTCCAGATATAATTTGGTTTCGGTGAAATGATCAGGAATTTGGATTATGGTCTTGACCCTGGGGGCAAGGTCGCTACATTGTTCTTGTAAAGGCTTAATGTCCTGATATTGCATCGTGCCAAACTGCCCTAAACCATTGAGTGCCATGAAGAAAAGAAAAGAACTACCGCCTGCCCACAGGCCGGAGAACCGCGTTCGTGCCGGAATGGGGGCAATGGGCGACAACGAACTGCTGGCAGTGATTCTCGGGAGCGGGGTTGCGGGGCACAATGTCAAGTCCATCGCGGCTAAACTGCTCGCCAAGTTCGGCGAAAAGCTTCTCAATGCATCGGTAGACGATTTGGCAAGTGTTCCGGGCATGGGACGCATCAAAGCGTCAAAGTTGGTTGCTGTCTTTGAGCTCTATCGTCGGCTTTCGTCGGGGCTTCCGGGCCAAATAGTTACCTCACCAGCGGAAGTCGCCACGATCTGCGCCGATCTCGGGAGCCGACGGCAAGAAGTGGTCGGCTTTCTCGCCCTTGACTCTCGTCACGCACTGGTCAAGCGCGTGGATCTCTACGCTGGTAGCGAGTCAGCATCCCTCGTTGATCCCAAGCATGTAT
The DNA here is from genome assembly GCA_041651675.1 of Candidatus Omnitrophota bacterium. GTDB lineage: Bacteria > Omnitrophota > Gorgyraeia > Gygaellales > Profunditerraquicolaceae > UBA6233. The sequence continues at coordinate 4,393 of JBAZIT010000059.1, forward strand.
TCAGGGCCGCGCTGGAGGAAAAGGCCCAGTATATCGTCGTTTACCACAACCATCCGGGTGGAAACGCCGACCCGTCAGAGGCCGATCGTCAACTTGCTGAGCGCCTTACACGTTGTGGTGCCGACCTAAATTTACCGCTCTTGGATTTCGTGATACTGTCAAAGCGTGGTTTCGCGTCGCTTCTGTTGGCCGGTGCTGGCGAAGCATCCCCGCCGCTTGCCTTCCAAGGTTATTCCCAGTTATCGTTGGCGAGCATACTCGTCGATACCCCGAGAAACTGGCCTCCTCGCATCAACCACACGACGCCATACGGCAAAAAGACATTATGGGCTGTTGATCTATTCGCAGGCTGTGGCGGATTATCCCTGGGGCTTGAGCAGGCGGGGTTCAAGAGCCTGCTTGTCTCGGAGCTAAACAAGGATGCCTTGGATACGTACATGGCGAACCGGAGCCAGCGGGAAAACTCCATCACGAGCATTAACGATGTCTATTCATTGACGAATGAGATGCTGGACGACATCGTAAAAGATTGGCGTGAGCTCGGCATCGAAGGGGTCGATATCGTCGCCGGTGGGCCTCCATGCCAAGGGTATTCCGGCATAGGGCATCGTCGTAGCTATAAGGTGGATAAGGATGAGATCCCTTCCAACCACCTCTTCAAGGAAATGGCGCGGGTCATCGGAAAATTGCGACCGCGCATGTTCCTCTTCGAAAACGTCAAGGGATTAATCTCCTCACGGTGGACGCCCGGAGGGCACAAGGGCGAGATCTGGGAAGCCGTACAGGCGACATTCCGGGCCATTAACGGCGGAGAGTACTTCGTTGATTTCAAGCTGGTGCAGGCCAAGGATTATGGCGTTCCCCAGAACCGTCCCCGAGTACTTATGGTAGGGATCAGGAAAGACTTGGGGTACATACCCAAGAGTGATGCCTTCGCCTCCGGCCTTCTACCGGAACCATGCGGCGTGCCTCCTCCCAGCGTGGAGGACCTGCTCTCCGATCTGGTCGACCCGGCCTACCTTGAAAAGAAACGTACCGACCGATATCTCCGCGAGCCTTTGACCGATGTACAACGGATGCTCCGCACCTTGCGAGACGGCACGACCGTGGCTCACAAGAACGACCCTCTCATGGAACAGGACTATTCCAATCACGCGCCCAACATTCGCGAGAAGTTTCAGTATATGCTCGACCATGACGGAGTTATTCCCAAGCACATGCGGACCAAGAAGTTCGCACAACGCGTGCTGCCCCGCATCTGGGATGATCGGGGGCCAACGATCACGGTAACCTCGTTGCCCGAGGATTATGTTCACTACTGCCAACCACGATCCCTGACCGTGCGTGAATGGGCCCGCCTCCAGATGTTCCCTGATTGGTACGAGTTCAATGGTTCGCGCACAACCGGGGGCATTCGCCGTGCCGGTAATCCGCACAAGGGTATCTGGGACCGGGAGGTTCCAAAGTACACCCAGATCGGCAATGCTGTGCCCGTGGAATTGGCGCGCAAAGTGGGCGTACATTTGGCGAAAATCCTCAAGGGACTATAACATGCAACGCCCACTAACAAAACACGAGAAGAGCAACCTTACGATTATCCGCAAGTGCACGACCGACATTGCGTTTCTTTATATCACCCCGACAGGTTTGCAGAAGGCCATTCTTGATGCTGTTTTGCCCGTCCGGACCTTGCTCAAAGTGGCGGGGGTGCATGATTATGGGTTGCAATCGCAAGGTCCAACGAACAAGGTTGTGACAAAAGCACAATTTATTTCTGGATCAACAGTGCAAAAAGTGTCTGCTAGCATGTATCGCCCAGTCACAAAGAAGGGTGACCCCAGAATCTGGTTTTCGCGCCTCTCAGACTTGGCCAAGCCAAATGATGTGCTCGGCATTTTCGTCCATCACGAACAGCTTTACGCGGTCAATCTCACGAAGACAAATCTTGCGACAGATCTGGACGCCGGGCGAATAACGGAAGCGCTGGAGCGCCTGAATTCGCTTCGCGATGAGGCAATGACCGTCAGTAGTGAACTCCTTAACAAGCTCAGGCGAATAGTAGTGAATGGTCCTCTCCCCGCAATATGTAAGGGATCCACGGCCATTGGTAGGACAATTGAATCTGCGCTTGGGCTAGCTATTAATTCGAGCAAGGAACCGGACTACAAAGGCATCGAGATCAAGTCCGCCAGGGAAGCATCCCTTCACGCAACTCGTTTAAATCGGGTCACACTCTTTGCCCAGGTCCCCGATTGGTCTATCAGCCGCTACAAGAGCAGTCGCGAATTACTGGACACTTTCGGATATGATCGAAACGGGGTACGAAAACTGTACTGCACTGTCGCTATCGGCAGACCAAACTCGCAAGGCCTATTGCTCGCAATGCTGAAGGACGCAGGCCAGTTGAAAGAACTTCATAATGGAACAGGACAGTCGGATGTCGTGGCCTGGCAACTTGATAATTTACATGCGCGCCTGCTTGAAAAACACCGGGAAACTTTTTGGATCAATGCATCAGCCTGCCATAGAGATGGGAAGGAATTCTTTGTCCTCAAATCGGTGAGACATACCCGCGGCCCAAGTTCAGCGCAGTTCGACGAACTGCTCGAGGAAGGTCATATTACCGTGGATCACCTGATTAAGCGCAAGGACGGGCGAGTTTCTGAGAAAGGTCCTCTTTTTAAGTTGCCGAAGCAACGAATCCCAGCCCTGTTCCTCGCGGAGTCACTGACCTATACTCTCTGACTATGCATTCGGGTGGGCATAGTCCCGCGATTTAGAATTTGACGAGACCGTTTTTTAATCTTGGACAAGATCAATCCGGCAAATTCATATATGAAGCAAAAACCAGTGACGAAACTCTTTTCCGGCCTCACGCGAAGCGAGTTGATGTCGCGCATCCGCTCGGTAATGTCCCGTCGGTTGTTAAAATAAAGTGACGGTTTCCAGTCTAGTCCGATACAATCGGATTGGATAAAAACAAAAGAAAGGAAACCGTCATGAGAGCAGATCTTATCAAAGCGGTATTGGA
>JBAZIT010000060.1:0-7279 GCA_041651675.1 Candidatus Omnitrophota bacterium
GATGCTTGTATTAAGCGTGACATATTTCAATTTTTTCATTACGACGCGCGCAAACATATAACGCATCCCGGTATTAAACAAACTATCATGACTACAACTGTTGCGCGCAAACAGTTCACGACTGAAGAAGCAAGACAAATCGCGCGCAAGATCGGTCATACATGGAGCAACGCGCAAGAACTCGAGAACTTGCGCATGGGTATGAATGTTGAGTTAGAACATGGACTCGCAGCAGGCGCGAACAATGTAACAAGCGACGATCCTGTACAGACCGCGAAGATTGCGCTTGCACATCTAGCCGAGTTTGGCGACTATTATCAGCGCTTGGATGAGATGGAGCGCGCCGCGCTCCATCCATCATCTGGACCTAGTCGCGCAATTATTATCGCGATTATCGCGATTGTCATAGGCATAATCATCGTAGTTATTGTTATGATGTATCGCGCAACAAATGAAAGTATGGCAACTCGTGCGCGAGTAAAAAAACATATTGGCTACACGACGCGCACGCGCCCGGTTCGTTACGAGCGCAAATGAATGAATGCGTAGTGTAAACAATAATTGGGCAAGTTGTCGCCATTGTCCTTTTTTTGCGCAACTCGTCCAACAGTGCGTACGCGCGCGATTCAAAAAAAATACATGAGCTTACTGCAGTAGCTCACGTGCGTATTATGTTAATAATTTCATGAATTCATGCATATGAATGCACTCATGCGCACACTCGCGCATTCATTCACTTGCGCGATTTGCGCGAATGGGATTTGCGCGACTTGCGTGAATGCGAGCGCGACTTGGATTTGGACTTGCCTGCTTTGTCGGCAGATGGGCGACGCTTGCGAGCTGCGCCACTGACGCCCGAACCATATGTGCAACCTCCTTTCTTTGCCTTGCGACTACCTTTCTTGGGCATAATGATACGCCTTGATATTGCTGTTGGTATATTCGATGAAGCAGACAAAATTAACAAAAAAATAATTATACCCGTTTTGTGACGGGACTTTGCATGCACATGCATGCGCGCGCTTAATAAGTATGCAGATCGCGCCTACGTTCTGCGGCAGTGCGCGGATCAATCAGTCGCGCGCGTTGCAGAGTCTCAGTTTTTGTTGTATCTGTCGATTTTCCAGATTCGCCAGATGCTGCTTTACTGAATTTACCAGTTGCAGCAAGAACGATGATGACAATAACAATGACAACAACTACGCCAATTCCAACAAACCACAAAGTATTCATTGTACACTAACAACGATGCTAACCCTTTTTGTATATGTTCCAATAAAGACTTTACCAGAAAATAATATTTATTCTGGTGGCACATGGTCTCCGATCATGCGCGAAACCGGAACATCAAAGTATGGACCCACTTCGGATACCACGCCACCATCACCATATGGTGACCAAAACGGATTATACGAACCCGTATAACACTTGCGATTCGGAGGCAAGAACGGACTAATTCCGCGGTATCTATCTTCGCAGTATGGTAATCCTTGTGGTAATCCTTGACCTTCCGCGCCTACATCATATGCGAGCAATGCATCGCGCTTATGCACGCAATCACACGCAGTATATAACCCCTCACTTGTGGAATTGTGCGCGCGACACATAACAACAAGTACCACAATAATAAGTACGATCGCGAGAACTATGTAAATATTATCCATCGCTAATACGATTACTGTCTATAATCAACAATGTTAAATTTTCTCCGCATCCCACTTAATGCGAACGCGCGACTTATATTCTTGGAAGTTGAATGCTCGCGCGCCACCAGTATCATCGCGCGCGAATAGATGTTGGCGAAATTCAAACATGATCTGATCAGGTACTGGATTCTCAAGAAAATACTGCGGCGACACACCATTGAGGCGCGCCCATACATAGAACAGCGAATACGGACCACATTCGCTTGTAGAGTGTTGATGCCAGAGCTTACATACATAAACATATGATACTTGCGCGCGCGGATTGATTTCGAGCATTTCGCGCTTTGTCTTCGCCATCCATACTAACCACTCACTTTCAGGTCTTACCGCGGCACTATTGAAAAACTCTATAGTCCAAGATGGCGCGCGATCGCGAGTTCCTTCATCTCGCGCGTCCGCGAATAGTGCCATCCAATGCTTACCATTTCCGTCATATACATCCCCATTTATGATACACCCAGTGCATCTAACTCCATTTGCGCGTTTGCTTTTTATCATCGCGCTCGCGGCACTTTGCGCCGCGTCATCACTAATACCGGGAGGCAGTTGCGCGCGACCTTCATACAAGTCGCGCCAATTCACTGTTGCGAGCGTATCAGGCTTGCGCACAACTCGCCCGTTTCTCATTGATGATGTAGCATAGTCGAGCATGTTGAAGTTATATGCCCAGAATGGCGCGAACTGATACATCCACGCGAACATTTGCGCATGTATTACGGAGTCATTGAATAGAGATGTGTCGGTTGGTCCCGCGCGTTTAAACGCGATTTGCTCCTCGATACCAGCATCTTCCAAGCTAATAGCATGTTCTCGCGCAGCAGTATCAAGAACGCACTTCTCATCCGTGCAGTGTGTTCGCGCCATCAATGCGTGTAATGTTTCGAATGAATCATCGTGACCATGGTCATGATCATGACTATGGTCGTGACTATGGTCATGGTCATGATCATGACCATGACCATATCCTTGCGCAATCTTGGCTATTGTCTCTGGGCGCATACAATGACGCATAACCGTACCATCGCGCGCATCTATTGCGCGCCCTATCGCGCATGCGCATACTTCGCGAGGTAGTAAAGAATCAACTACTTTGTCTCGCGAGACACTTGTATGCGGATTTCGATAGTCTATGATGTCCGCGCCTTCATACTTGATGCGAAAGGTTGGTAATACTCCTGCTCCACTAATAGACATGATAATAAAAAATGTATAACAACTTGTCTATATAATGGCATCACTAGAAGATTTACACAAGATAGGAGGGTTTGATGAACTCGCGCGCATCGGTGTGGATAGTGAACATGGGCATTCATTACGCGCGCATCCGAGTTTGATTATGAATATTATCGAGGCGCCACAAACTGACGATCCAACATTTGATTATATACATGCTCGAGATGAGGCGATGCGCGAGGTTGTTGGAAGTGCGCGAGATGATGCATCGCGCGAATTTGATGAATGCGTAACTATTATCGAGCATATCGAACAACTACTAAGAATAGCGATTGCGCAAGAGCGTACTATGAGTTGCGCGCGATTCGTGCGCGCATACACTCATACACGCAAACCAACCACGCGCGAGTCCCTAAGTGAATGTGCGAGCGCGCTCATTGCGTGCGTAAATGGCTTATTGCTAGATGAACCAGTCGCAACTATAACTATTAAGTATCATGACTATGATCCTAGTCCTTCTACGCGCCAGCAGCAACATGGCGAGGATACAAGCGTGCGCGCAAGAAAGGTTGCCATTGCGCGCGAAGTTATGCAAGAAGAGGCGCACATAATGAAAGAGCGCAAGTATGTGCAAAAAATAAGGCGCGCGCTACTAAATGCGCGCGATCAGATCGGAGCACTTGTTGAAATGAATAAGCGCACCATGATAGCATAATGGTCGCCTGTTCGCTGATCTAGTCCTACTTGGATGATAAGTGGATCTTGCCAACCAACGAAGAATGTAACATTACCTGGCATATTAACTGTCATGATAGACTTAATGCGCGCGATTGGTAAGATTGCTATTAATATTTGACCATCGCGCACATCACTGCGTAACTTTATCTTCGTAGGATCTCGATATGTCCCAGTGTATGTAACTCGTTCGGTTGGGTCGAATATTATTTCCAAATCACTCGTACCATACTTGCGAATTTGCAAGTTGGCTGATATTTTTTTGAGTCCATCAATCTTATGGCGCAAGTGGTGCGAATCAAATGTAAATTCTAGTGGGAAGTGTTCCAGATTGGGTTCGCGCGACGATGTTGCGACCATTGCTTCATCAATAATAGGATTGGTTGTTGCGATCTCATAACAATCAACATTACTATATTCCGAGCACGATAGAGAGATAAACAAATGAGGGCGATCACTTCCTTCGCGAATAGCGATAGTACATAAATAATGCGACTTCTCAATAGTTGTAGTTACTATCTTGATTGTGTCGATAATGACAGCAACGCGAAACACAGGCTCAGTCTCATCAGTTTCATCGCATTCTTGCTCATCGACTTCGTCGGCTTGCGCGGCTTCATCGTCTTCGTCGACTTCGTCGGTTTGCGCGGCTTCATCGTCTTCGTCGACTTCGTCTGCTTCATCGACTTCGTCGACATCATCGATTGCTTCATCGACTTCGTCGGCTTGCGCGGCTTCATCATCTTCGTCGACTTCGTCGACTTCATCGACTGCATGCGCGGCTTCATCGACTTCGTCGGCTTGCACGACTTGCGCGACTTCATCGACTTCATCAGGTTCGTCGGCTTGCGCCGCTTGCGCGGCTTCATCGACTTCGTCGCTTACAATTGGCGTTGGAGCGCGATCCGTACATTGCATTCGCGCGACCGCCTCTTCAGAAAAATAGTATTGATTCATATCCGCGGCATTGAGTGTTATGTTAATAATGACATTGCGCGAGTGATCGCGCCCACAAAACACTACTTTGGTTGGATAAAATTCTATGATCATATCATGACTGTTATAAAGTTGGAAAATCGATACGATGCATTTCAGTAATTGCGGTTGTGTATAGATAAGTTCTATACAGTTTTCGCTATTCGCTGGCTCGCGCACAATGCCCAGCATTGCCGTAGTCGTCACACTAGTTTTTTTGCGCGGTCTACCTGGTTTTTTATGTTCCTTTGCGCTCATCTATCACCTTTGATTATATTAACTCATAATGTATCTCATTTCAATAGCATCCAGCATCATGCGCGCGAACTCACATGTTCAGACTCGTACAACGAACCATTATGCTTCTCGATGATAAACGCACCTGAATCGCGCAAGTTTGCTATAGTCGCATTAATAATATCATCACTAATTATTTTATCTACTTCTCCATGCGACTCAAGAGCACGCGCAATAACCAAAGCTATGCGCAAAGCCTGAACATAATACGCGCGTATATGTAGTTTCGCGTGATCGCGCGCATGTTCATCTTCACCTGCGCGTTCTATCAATATGTTCGCGAGACTATGTATCACAATAGCAATAATAAACTTACTGAATGCATCATTTGCGCGCGTAATCATTGGCATGGTGCGCGCGCGAACATGATCTTGTAACTCAGAGCGAACGCGCTCAACTAAAGCGGATGTAATTTGATCAACATCGTTCAGTTGAGTCGCATCATATTCGGCAACTATTGCTAGAACATCATCAGAGATAGCGCTATGACTCTGCTGCTGCTGCTTACAATCAAATATCGCATCTTCTATGCGCGCGTTGTACTGTTCAGCGCGCGAAGTCTGTCCATCTATGAGAAACGCGCATTCATCGCGAGTCATAACATATTGATTCGCGCGCGTAGATGCAAGACGCAACCCAACCACTCTAAACATATTGCCTGTTAATGCTTCAATGACAATAACACCATTCTTATCATCCGTTGATCGCGCAAACAAAGAGTATTGTGGAATATGCGCCTTTGATGGTGTTAGGACTTTGAGCGTAATGTATCTTTGCAATACCGTCGCGTTTAGTCCAGTCGTTATGTCTGTCAATAAACCATGTTTGCGCACATACTCGCTATCATATATCGTACGGTTGTTGTACTCAATAACATTATCTTGCATCGATGGCGGTATCTTCGACACAAGTAGAAGTACTATGTTCTCCATCGATTGCGAAATATGTGTAGCAAGCATTGCGAAGTTATCATGAATAGTTTGCGTCAAATCATACGCTGTACCAAACATACCAAATAGTGCGCTTCGACTTAATGCGATAGTCAATGGTACAAATCCACCAGCTGTGTATATCTGCTCGCATAGTTGCGCGCGAGAGTTAATTGCCGCGCGCGTTACGCCTAATAACTGATTCGCGCGCGTTTTTGTAATATCGTTAAGCATCTGCATGCGCGCGCCTTCATGCATAACATGCGCATACACTCGCGCAAGTCGCGAGTATAATGGACCGAGCACTAAGCGATATTGGCGACTCGTGCTATCATGTACAAAGTTATGTATCAATGTACTAACATCGTCAGGCGACTCTACGGCGCGCGTTTCAATTAGTGACCATATTGCGCGCCTAATAGCTTCGCGCGTATTTTTGATTTCTGCGATAATGTCATCTCGTGCGTCATCTGATACTTTGCCCTTGCGAGCGATCACTTTTGCAATACTTGAGAGATATTCCCTAGTATCATGCGCGCGAGTGACCGCGAGTATGACATTTGTTGGTTTACCGATGAGGTATTCGCCTTCGCGATCAGACAACAACGATGATAATGGTGGTGATTTGCGCGCGCGATCATGTAATGTAATTTGCGAGTGCGCAACATATTCGGACACTTTGCGCAGAGTATTTGTTATAGTATCATCAATATGATCCATTCTTATATTTTGTGTCCTAAATTCTAAGGTGCCAAGCAAATATACATAAGCACCTAATCAAAGAGACCGAACGAACGAACTATGAGTAGACACGGAGATATTGATATTATTCCACAACTTGGTAGCGTCAGCGGTAGCAGCGCTGCGCAAGCAACGCGAACATATGCGCACGTACAACATGATGATGAATTTGTACCAGCAACTCAGCAACAACAGCAGCAATTATACGAGGGTAGCGGTAGCGGTAGTGGTAGTGGTAGTAGCGCAACTGTTACCATTCCCACAAATGCTGTTAAGTCAGTGATGGGTATGAGTAATGAATATTGGCTTATTGGTATTATTATCGTACTCGTCATGGTCGTGATTATGTTAATTGTGTACATCGTACGCTTGAAAAATGCCGAAGAAATAAAACTAAGCCAACCAACGAGTAGACATGCAAAGCAACAAGAACAGGAACATAGTCGCGCGCAAGAACATCGTAATATTGTAAATCTGCCTACGCGCAGTGTCTTGCAAGATATCGCAAGTGCGCCATTCACTCCTAGATCAACTACATGCGCAACAGCAACAGCCGCGCCTTCTCAGCATAGCACTCAAGAACAAAGTAGGACACAAGCCGAAGCAAGTCAATCGCGTGATGATGAAGAAGACGCGCAAGACGCGCAAGACGCGCAATATGTACAAGATGCGCAAGATGACGCAGATGTACAAGAAGAGGCGCATACTCCACCTCCTAGAGCA